>JAUZQA010000056.1 GCA_030705665.1 Bacillota bacterium | reverse complement strand
TGGCTATCGTTCCGAGCTTTTCAGATCCCACTGAATAAGTAGCAGTGATCAAGCTGCAATTTTCCATGGCACTAATGTTGTTTTCGGTACCAATCTTGATGTTTATACCAGTCGGATTTTTCTTAATCAAATTGTAAATCCAATCTTCGTGTTCAATCATATTCATGAGATTGCGAATTTTATCCAAGTCATGGAAATCCGGCTGGCTCAAAATATTTGCTTTTCCGCCAAAAAACAATTTCTCATTCGAAGACATTTTAAACGTTTCAGCAACTGTATGAAGCATTAAATCAAAGTTCTGAATATGCTGCCGTAAAAGGGAGGCGACTTCTTTATAAATTTTATCGTTTAATTCTTCAAGTGGTACGTTAATTAAGCGGTCATTTAATATATTTACCGTTTTTTCCAGCTCTCCAACATCTATGGACGACGGCAGGTGTAATGTACGATTTTCAACGTGACCTGTATCTGTGACAAAAATAGCAACTACAGTTTCTTTATTGATCGGAACAATTTGAATCCGCTTGAGCTTATTAATACTTGCCGCTGGTCCCAGGACAATTGAAGTATAATTCGTTAATTCCGATAATATCTTTGCAGATCTTTGAATAATTTTTTCATACTCAAATATCTTTTCAGCAAAGATTGATTTTATCTTCAAAATTTCTTGCTGATTCAACCTTTGGGGTGACAAGAGGTGATCAACATAATACCGGTATCCTTTTTCAGATGGGATCCGTCCTGAAGAAGTATGCGTTTTTTCAATAAACCCCAAGTCCTCTAAGTCTGCCATCTCATTTCGTATCGTTGCAGAACTAAAGGCAATGCCCTGCTTTTTCGAAAGGCTTCTAGAACCGACTGGCTGCGCGGATTGAATAAAGTCATCAACAAGAACTTGTAAAATTAATAATTGACGGTCTGTTAACAACATTCATCACCTCTGTTAGCACTCCCTAACCTCGAGTGCTAATTCTAATAATAAATTATCAAATTGAGGGGGATGGTGTCAATCATTACATATTCCCAAGAACGATTGAAATACTTCGTTCCCCAAAAGCCGTCCCCTTTTCGTTAAATATATGTTTTCACTATTTGTTTCTAGCCAGCCTTTTTGAACCAAGCTTGTTATTTCATTATGAAATAATGAGAGTGGTTCATGGCCAAACTTGTGAAAGAATTTCGCGATAGAAACACCCTCCGTTTTCCGCAGACCTAAAAACATCTCTTCTTCCATCTGCTCAGCCCTCGATACTTTATTTTCTTCCAACATTGGAAAATCGCCTTTCTTAATCATTTCCATATATTTTTTTAATGGACCGACATTCGACCTTCGCGAGCCTTCAACATAACTATGTGCCCCAGCCCCAAAACCAAAATACTCCGCGTTATTCCAATAGGTCAGATTGTGCCTGCTTTCAAATCCAGGCTTTGAAAAATTACTAATTTCATATTGGTGGTACCCATGAAAAGACATTTCTTCCATTAGAAGCTCATACATTTCGGCTTCAGCATCCTCCCCAGGAGTGAGAAGTTTACCCTTTTGCATCAAATTGTAAAATACAGTCTTAGGCTCAATAATCAACGAATAACCTGAGTAATGTGGAATTTCAAGCGAAAATGCCTGTTGAAGTGTTTCTTTAAAGTCGGCAACAGTCTGACCAGGCAAACTAAAAATTAAGTCAATACTAATATTTTTAAAACCTATCTTCTTGATCTCTGCAATAGAATCGATGATATCACTTGCACAATGTGCCCGGCCAATCTTCTTTAATAATTCGTCATTAAAGGTCTGTGCACCAAGACTTACTCGATTAACCCCAGCATCCCTTAATATTTGCAATTTTTCAGCCGATAAATCGCCGGGATTTGCCTCAAAGGTAAATTCAAATTGTTCTCCGATTGGCAAGTGATTTCTAATGATTCTGCATAAACGCTCCAATTGCTTTTCATTTAAGGCTGTCGGGGTTCCGCCCCCGACGAAAATGGTTTCCAACCGCTCTGTATGATTGTTGTCTAATGTCATGACTATTTCTTGTTCAAGTGCATTCAAATAATCATCAACTGGCTGGCCCTGCAAAAATACTTTATTAAAATCACAATAATGGCAAATATGGTGACAGAATGGGATATGTATATATGCTGATTTAATCATTGATTTCACCTTCTCAAATTTAAAAAAGAGGCTGGCTCCCCCATTCCATCCCGTGGCGAGCCAAACCCCTATATTACATTTATTTCTTTTGGTTATTATCGTCCATTTTTAAAACGGCCATAAATGCTTCCTGTGGCACCTCAACAGAACCAACCTGCTTCATCCGTTTTTTACCTTCTTTTTGCTTTTCGAGCAGTTTCCGCTTACGAGAAATATCCCCACCGTAACATTTAGCTAAGACATTCTTTCGCATTGCTTTTATGGTCGAACGGGCAACAATTTTTTGTCCAACAGCAGCTTGAATCGGTACCTCAAATTGCTGTCTTGGGATTAATTCCTTTAATTTCTCAACAATTATTTTCCCACGTTCATAGGCAAAATCCTTATGAACAATAAAACTTAATGCATCAACCGTTTCTGCATTTAACAGTATATCCATTTTCACTAATTTAGATGGTTTATAGCCAATTAGCTCATAGTCAAAGGAGGCATAACCTTTTGTGCTTGACTTTAATTGATCGAAAAAGTCATAAACAATCTCTGCTAATGGTATATCATAGGTGATCGTGACACGGTTTTCACTTACGTATTGCATATCAATAAAATTACCGCGCTTATTCTGGCAGAGTTCCATTATTGCTCCAACATAATCATTTGGTGCCATCATCGTAGCTTTAACATATGGCTCTTCAACGCGGTCAATCTTTTGCGGGTCAGGCATATCAGACGGATTGTCCACTCTAATCTCAGTTCCATCTGTCATGATTACATGATAAATAACACTTGGTGCTGTGGTAATTAAATCAATATTGAATTCTCGTTCAATCCGTTCTTGAATAATTTCCATATGAAGAAGACCAAGAAACCCACAACGGAAACCAAATCCAAGAGCTTGGGATGTTTCCGGCTCAAATTGAAGGGCCGCATCATTTAGCTGCAGTTTTTCTAATGCTTCACGTAAATCATTAAATCTGGAATTATCGATTGGATAAAGTCCACAGTAAACCATCGGATTCATTTTGCGGTATCCAGGCAGAGGCTCCGTTGCCCCATTTCTAGCATTTGTGATGGTATCACCAACACGAGTATCCCCTACGTTTTTGATCGAAGCTGTTAAAAAGCCTACATCTCCCACTGTCAATTCATCACGCAAATCAACTTTTGGAGTGAAAACTCCAACTTCATTTACTTCGAACTCTTTGCCAGTTGCCATCATTTTAATTTTGTCGCCTACTTTAACAGTTCCTTCGGCAACCCTGATATAAGCGACTACTCCCCGATAGGCATCGTACAGAGAATCAAAGATAAGCGCTTTTAAAGGAGCTTCTGGGTCTCCTGTAGGTGCAGGGATCGTTTTAACGATTTGTTCAAGAATTTCTTCGATCCCAATTCCTGCTTTGGCAGATGCAAGAACAGCTTCTGAGGCATCTAGGCCTATTACCTCTTCAATCTCATTACGAACCCTTTCAGGATCAGCACTTGGCAAATCGATTTTATTGATCACTGGTAAAATTTCAAGATTATTGTCAAGAGCAAGGTATACATTTGCAAGCGTTTGTGCTTCAATACCTTGGGCTGCGTCAACAACCAAGACCGCTCCTTCACATGCTGCAAGGCTGCGGGAGACTTCATAGGTGAAGTCGACATGTCCTGGAGTATCGATTAAATGGAAGATATATTCTTCACCATCTTTTGCTTTATACTTAAGCTGTACCGCATTTAATTTTATTGTAATTCCGCGCTCACGCTCAAGGTCCATAGAATCCAAAAGCTGATCTTTCATTTCACGGGAGGATAATGCATTGGTCTTTTCTAAAATGCGGTCTGCCAATGTTGATTTTCCGTGATCGATGTGAGCGATGATTGAAAAATTTCTAATTTTTGATTGACGTTTAAGTTTTTCTTCTCTGTTCACTGGTAGTTCACTCCTACTATACTCGCACAATGTACACTATTTTTGATTATATCAGCAGGAGTTTCAAGATTCAATCATAAGTAGTTCCAAAGTGGCAGTTTCACGCCTTTCAAAAGGTGTCAACTAAAAAAGCAGCACCGGGTGGTACCGCCTTTATGGCCTTATTTTGTCACGATCTTGATGAGATTTCCTAAGGATTGAGAGATTCCCTCTGATAACTCCTTACCCATATAAGAAAAAAAGTTAAAGGAATTCATTTTTTCAAGTTTTTGCTGTTTTGCCGCTATATTATGGCTCAGATGATCATTATTAATTGAATGATTCAAATCTTGAATTTGGACAGAATGCGATTGTCTTTCCGAATGACTTATTCCTTTCATACTATTCATCCCTTTATTGGCAGCACTCATTCCGACTAAAGTAAAAAGAAACATTAGGGTTAATAAACAAAAGCTTTTAAGAATAAACATCTTCATATTCTGCACCATATCTCTTGTTTTTAAGGAGCTTTTACAAACATATTATCTTGTATAAAAACCGGTATTCCCTTGATTAACAGTATGATGCAAAGAAGCATTTAATCCACTCGCAATCAGATTGGCCATATCCTCGATAAACACATCCACTTCTTTCGGGGTAACCATCAGATTATGTCCTAATGGAGAAAGGACCTCATAGATTAATTTTCTTTTTTCATCATCCGAGAGTGTTCCAACTATACCCATAAATGTTTTCCTTTGTTTTTCCTCAGGAAGATCCTCATCCGTTAATTTTTTCCGTTCCCCAAACCTCATTCCTGCTGGAGCAAGTGCTCGGGACGGGCGGTTGCCTTCTCTTATTTCTTTCCCAAAATGTTTTAAAATAAAATCGATCGTGTCACTTGTGATGGAAACAGCATCAACAACCGTTGGAACGCCAATTGCGATCACAGGAATACCCAAAGTTTCTTTACTTAGTTCCTTTCTTTTATTGCCAACACCTGACCCGGGATGTATGCCTGTATCGGAAATTTGAATGGTTGAGTTGACCCTTTCAATCGATCTTGCCGCTAAAGCATCAATCGCAATCACGAAATCAGGTTTTGTTTTTTCTACAACACCAAAAATAATATCGCTAGTCTCAATTCCCGTTAACCCCATAACTCCTGGAGACAGAGCACTTACCGAACGATAGCCCTCCTCAATGTTTTCCGGCTGTAATTGAAACAAATGCCTCGTAACCATAAGGTTTTCACAAACGATAGGCCCGAGTGCATCCGGAGTGACGTTCCAGTTACCAAGCCCTACAACTAAACATGAGTCGTTTTTGTTTATTCCTGTTCCTTCCAAAAAACGGGAAAACTCACTTGCAAAGATTTCCTCAACCTTTTGCTGCAGGGGGGTATCCTGTTCACGAATACCTTGAACTTCAATTGTTAAATACCTGCCGGCTTTTTTACCAAGCTGACTTTCCGCCTCTCCAGATACTTCAACTAACGATATCTTTATATCATTCACTTCTTTTTCTTTTATAATGACGCCTTCAATTTGTGACAGATTTTCTTCTTGTTCTACCGTCCCTACAGCTTTTTGAGCTAAGGCCATCTCAGTAGCTTCGATGGCTAAATCAGTCCTAATTGAATATTTACTTAAATCAATTGATTCCTTCATTTCGTACTCACTCCATTTCCTGTTTCCAACCCGCTTAATTATTTGTATGTTAACCTTATTTCAAAAAAACATTCAGGGATAATGGTTCCAATATGAATCAAGTATTGCAATATAGGCCGCTGTTTGATAGAATATCTTTTGTTCTTAATTATTGTTAATGAATGTTTAGTCGAGTTCATATAGTCTCGATTCTTTTTAGGAGGTGAACCGGATGCCAAACATTAAATCTGCTATTAAGCGTGTTAAAACAACTGAAGTACGTAACGCTCAAAACACTACTGCAAAGTCTGCAATGCGTACTGCTGTGAAAAAGGTAGAAGCTGCTGTTTCCGTAACAGACAACGCTGCTGCTAAAGAAGCATATGCAACTGCTGCTAGTCAATTAGATAAAGCTGCTGCTAAAGGTCTTATCCACAAAAATGCTGCTGCCCGTAAAAAAGCTCGCCTAATGAAAAAAATCAATGCACTTTAATCACAAAAAAAACGATTCCCAGCGGAATCGTTTTTCTGTTTTATGTGGTTAATTTTAGTAAAAACATCTCGAGTAAAAGGGATTTATCCATTTTACCTGTTTTCATCTGATAATCAGCATCTGCCAGTTGCTGCATAATCCACGCTAATTCCTCATCCTTAAATTTTTGGATCTGTTTTAGTACTAATTTCACCCGGTAAGGATTTGCTTTCAGCTGTCCGGCAATTTGCATTTGCCCATATCCCCTCCGTGCTAACTCCTTTACCTGATAAATTAGCCGAAAATGCCCTGCGAGGACTGCTAAAATCTTAATTGGTTCTTCATTTTGTTTTAATAAATCATAGTAAATTCTTAAAGCCTCATCAAGTTTACGATCCATCACTTTATCAATAAGTGCAAAAATATTTTGTTCCAAGGATTTGGCAACTAATTTTTCAACAATGTCGACATCGATAAGCTTAGTGTCTGTTACATATAAGGCTAACTTATCAATTTCGCTTGTTACCATGAATAAATTATTCCCAACGAGTGCAATAATTTGCTCAATTGCATCTGGAGCAATTTCAATTTTATTATAGCTTGCACGTGTTCGAATCCACTCTTTAAGTTCATGTTCATTTAGAGCCTTTGCTTCTACTGTCACTGCCGTTCTTTTTAATTCTTTCGTAATTTTTTTGCGTTCATCCAGCTTTTCATATGGGGCAGATAGAACCAGTACCGAATAGGGGGCTGGTTGTTTCAAATATGCCTCTAACCTGGAGAGATTATGTTCAACCTTCTCCTTGATTTTTTCCGCAGTTAAAAACGTGGGATTTTGTAAAAACAGAACTTTTTTCTCCCCTAAAAATGGGAACGTCTCTGCATCTTCTAAAGCAACCTCAATGGGTGTTTCTTCTAAATCATAAACGGATAAATTAAAATCCTTTTCATCGTCATTTAAAATACGATCAAGCAGTAGTTGCTTCGTTTCATTTATTAAAAATGATTCTCTTCCAAACAATAAATAAACAGGAGCAATCTGCTTCTGTTTGATTTGTTTCCAAATCTCCATTACCATTTTAGCACCCTCAAACATTCAATCTATATCCTAATCGTAATGAAGGTTAAGGGATTTTACAAGTATTCAAAGAGAATTAGCACTTATTCGAAATAAGTGCTAATTCCCAATCTATAGTGAACGTCAGTGCAATAGGCCCTAGGAACCTTTTGCAGGTGACGGAGTTCCTGTTTGTAAGTTTAGTTTGGCAACTTTGAAATAAACTATTTGTGTAAACTCTTGTCAGTAAAGGAAGCCTAGATTTTCTTTTCCAATTCTTTTATAATGAAAAATAGGAGGGATGACTGTGAACGAATTTGAACAAAATGTCCAAAGCAAGCGAAACGATGCAACTGATTCAGCCGTAGGTTTTATGTGGTCATTTGGCTTTTTTGCAATAATATTTATTATTGCGACAGTCATAAAATTAATTGGATAATAAACGTTTAAAGCTACATAGGACTGCAGTTCTGCAGTCTTTTTTCATTGTTTGTTTTGTAGTCTATGGCAGGAAGGTAAAAAAGGTTCCTTTTCTATTGAAAAAACGATAATCTATTTGCCCTTGAAAATCCGTCCGAAAAATGGTTGTCCCCATATTGGTTAACTTTTCAATTACTTCTTTGTGTGGATGACCAAACCGATTTTTTTCACCCACTGATATTAAGGCAACTTTAGGCTTAAAATGCTTTAAAAATATTTCTGAAGAAGATGTTTTGCTGCCGTGGTGTCCCACTTTCAAAATATCGAAGGTAATGTTGGGGTAAAGCTGAGTGATTTCCTCCTCCCCTGGCTGATCCAAATCTCCGCCGAAAAACCAATTAAGCCCGCCAATATTTGCTAAAATACAAACAGATCCTCTATTCCGATCACCTTGAAAGTTTTTTTTTGGAGAAAGAACAACAAATTGACTGTCTCCTTGTTTCCATTGATTACCGCTTGAAACAAAGACAACCGGGATTTTCTTTTTATCAGCGGCTTTTTCAATCTCTTTTTCGGTTTCTGACCGTTCCATCATATCTGACAGTACGATTTGCCTCACATTGAGTTCCTTTATGACCGCAAAAGCTCCACCAATATGATCAGTATCCCCGTGTGTTAGAATCAACTTATCAATTCTAGTAATTCCTTTGCCTTTTAAGAAAGGAACAACTACATCTTCTCCAGTCTCAAAAACTTTGGTACGCTTTTGCCATGGTTCCAAACTAAATTGTAATGTGCCGCCTGTATCAATTAAGTAATTCCCCTGATTAAATGGAAGATGAATCAAAATACTATCCCCCTGTCCAACATCAATCACTGTTACCTCACCGAATGGGTTGATTTGATTCCAACAGGCTGGTAAAAGCATTAAGATTGAACATAAAATAAAAATATTCTTATTTTGTTTTTTTTGCATATTTTGTTCCCAAACGATAAAAATGGTAAAAGTAATGAGGCAATCCAGGAGTAAAAAAAAGATTTCGGGCCTTCCAGGGGTAAAATTAGCAAAAGAACATTCGCTAAATATTTGAATCAACTTATTAGAAACATGAACAACCTGCGTAAATCCATTCATGAATAGTCCAGGGACAGTTCCAAATATGATTTGAACCAAGAACAAAAGGTACACCCCAGGCAGAAAAATATAGGAGTATAAAGGTATATACAGCAAATTAATAAAAATGCTTAGCAAGGAAAAACCAAAAAAATGAAATAAAAGAATCGGCAGTGAGGATAATTGGGCTGCAAGAGTTGTCATTAACAATTGAATGACACTATTCTGATACCGCCCGAGGATGGCATGACTTGATAGGATAATGGCGCCGCTAACCGAAAAAGATAACTGAAATCCGACATCAAATAAAACAAACGGCTTAAACAAAAGGAATATCGAAAATGCAAGACTTAACGCATCAAATGGCAGCAGTTTCAGCTTTTTTCCCCATTTTACTGTCAGCATAACAAGAAAGATCATCACGACAGCACGGACAACCGATGGGGATCCGCCTGTTAACAAAGCATAAACAGGAAGGAATAATAACAAAAAAGTGGTCATTCTCTCCCTTGTTATCCCCAGCCAAATACCGATGTAGAAAATCATTCCGATTAAAAGAGAAACATGCAGGCCAGAGATCGCTAATAAGTGTGAAATACCAGTCTTTTGATATTCGGTAAGCAGATCAGGTGACATCAAGCTTCGGTCTCCATAAATAAGAGCACTTGAGAGAGCCGCAACCTCCGGAGGGAACTTAGTTTCTAAATAGTGAATGCCAATTAAACGTACTTGCTTTATGAGCATGATTACATTTATTTTTATGGGGGAGCAATTTTTTAGAGGCATGTTTTTGCTTTCAAGGAGCCAATAAATTGAATTTCTCTCTAAATAATCACGATAGTTAAAAGCATTTTCATTTTTTGCTCTTTTTGGAGTTTCCAAAGATCCAGTTATTTTACATATTTGACCATAAAAAATGCTTGATTCAAGGAGGGTTTTCTCCTGCTCGGATTGGATCTTATATCTTAAAAGATATTTTTCGTGATATTTTCTGTCTTCTGCTTTAATTTGGAGCTGGTCTCCATCAATGGTCGGATCATCGATATATTCGAGGGAAAAATCGGAGGCAGCAGCGGGAGTTTTTGTTTTATTTTGGCTGGCTGCAAATTCTGAAGAAAATAAGAACAGAAGAAAAACACAGATAAGAAAAAGTAATCGCAGGTTTGAAAACCTTTTGTATTTTAATAAAACAAAGAAATAGATGACAGCTAAAAAGAAAAATAACAAAAATGATTGTAATGAACAAAGAACGCCTAAAAGGGAAGCTAGACAAAAATAAATAAATTTTCCATTCATATTCCAACTCCAAAAAAATAGGATTATACCGACTAGAAAGAAGGCATAGAGACCTTTACTCTATGCCTTGTTCTTTTGGCAGATAAACCACTTCAATATCCTTAAAAAAGTGTTTATTCAACTTGTTTGGATATGCATTTCTAAAAACAATTCTGGTAATCCCCGACTGTGCTAATGTTTTTGCGCAGTTTTCACATGGTTCGTGAGTAACATACGCTGTTGCTTCCTTTAATAATCCTCGATCAGCATGCAAAACGGCGTTATTCTCAGCATGAACGGTCCTATGGCACCTGCCATCGTCTCCAATCAGGCAGCCTACATCATCACAATGGTCATGTCCATGTATTGAACCATTATAACCTGTGGAAACAATATGCTTGTCCTTCACAATAACACAACCAACATGTAATCTTGGGCAGGTCGAGCGAGTAGCTACTTGGTCTGCTATATCTAAAAAATATTCGTCCCAACTCTTTCTAGACAAATTCTATTCCCCTCCAGGTTTTTGTTTTTTCGTTGTCTTCTATAAGTTTACTTTTAAAAGATTAAATGGGTCAATCGAAAGTTATCCTTTATTGTACGGAAATTGAATCCTTCAATTTTTCGAAAGTTTTGTCCCCGATTCCGCTGATTTTTTTCACATCCTCAATATTTTGGAATAAACCATTTTCTTGCCGATATTGGAAAATGGAGGCAGCTTTGGATGGTCCAATTCCCGGCAAGTTTTGCAGTTCATTTTCATCTGCCTTATTAATATTGATTTTCCCGTTTTGTGCCCCTGCACCATTTGTCGTTGCTTTTGAGACAGAGCTATTTCCAGGTGAGACTGGAGCTGATTCCCCCTTTGCAGGAATATAAATAACCATCTCATCTTGGACGTGTGCAGAAAGGTTTACCTGTGTTTGGTCGGCTTTGTCCGTGAGTCCTCCTGCACGTCCGATGACATCAATGACTCGTTCATTTTGATTTGAGTGATAAACCCCAGGCTGTTTGATTTCTCCTTTTACATCTACAATTACATCAACTTCCTTCTTTACCTTGTTTTCAGGCTCATTTTGACTTTTAGCTTGATCAGCTTCATTTTGTGACATCGAAGGTGAACTCGTTTCTATTGCGGATACACTTTTTTCTTTCGTTGTTCCTGGCTGGTAGATATAAAAATAATACCCTATTCCTAAAACTAATAAAGCTCCAGCGGCTACATAGAACTTGTACTGTGTGACCCATGCCTTCACATTCAATCATCCTTTCAATAGGTATAATTCAAAATGGCTTTTCATATGGTTATAAAAGAAACTTTCGTTTAAGGAGGGTTGGAATCATGAAAATAGGTATCATTGGTACAGGGAATATGGGAAGAATTTTAGTGGAGGCCTTCATAGACGGAAAAGCGGTATCCCCTATATCATTAATGATTACAAATCGGACAAAATCAAAAGCATTGATGCTTAAAAATAAATATAAAGAAATTAAAGTCGGGAGGAATGCTGGAGAGGTAGCAGCTGAATCAGATTTAGTTTTTTTGTGTGTGAAACCATTAGATGTGTTTCCAATTATCCAGGAGATTTCCCCATTCCTTACTAAAGATAAATGCCTTATTTCGATAACAAGTCCAATCAGCACGGAACAATTAGAAAATACCGTCGAATGTTCTGTGGTCAGAGCGATTCCAAGTATTACAAACCGGGCCTTAGCTGGTGTTTCATTATTGACATATGGAAATCACTGTAATCCTGTTTGGAAGGTTTACGTGCAACAACTATTGACTAAAATTTCTGTACCTGTTGAGATAGAGGAAAAAGTAACAAGAGCGGCATCTGATATTGTTAGCTGCGGGCCTGCCTTCTTTAGCTTTTTGATTCAACGCTTTATCCAAGCTGCAGTCAGCGAAACCGGGATTGAGGAAAGGATGGCGACAAAGCTGGCAAGTGAAATGATTGTTGGCTTTGGAAACCTGATCAAACAAGGTCATTATACATTGCCAACTTTAATGGAAAAGGTCATTGTAAAAGGTGGTATAACAGGAGTAGGAATAAATGTCTTAGAAGACGAATTAGGAGAGGTTTTTGAACATGTTTTCCAAGCAACACAGGAAAAGTTTCAAGAAGATCTTGAAAAAGTAAAATTACAATTATCAAACAAATAAATTCTCTTTATACTTACGTAAATCCTTCTTAGGAACAAAAATTTTTTTGAAATTGACAGAGCCCCCTTGGAAAGAATGATTATTGTTCATTCCAAGGGGGCTCTTGCCATATTATTTTTTTCGGGCCATAAAGAAGATTCTTTCAGAATCAGGCTGCGGTGTTTTTTCCTCAAAATCAGCAGAAATCTCCAGAATTTCAAACCCTGCCTCCTCCAGCCATCCAGAATATT
>JAUZQA010000559.1 GCA_030705665.1 Bacillota bacterium | reverse complement strand
TAAAGATTTACAGGAAGATAAAGAGGGAATGTTTGATACTGTTGAAACATTGGAAGGGGCCCTTAAATTGCTGGCTCCAATGATTGAAACCATGACAGTGAAAAAAGACGTTATGCGTAAAGCTATTAATAATGACTTTTCAAATGCAACTGATATTGCTGATTACTTGGTCCGTAAAGGTCTGCCATTCCGCGAAGCACATGAAATTATCGGAAAAATCGTTCTTTATGCCATTCAGCATCAAAAGTATTTATTGGATTTGTCTTTTGATGAGTACCAGGAGTTTAGCCAGCTATTTGGAGAGGATATCTATGAGGTCTTATCACCAGAGCATGTTGTTGCCGTAAGAAATAGCTTTGGCGGTACATCACCTCAGCAGGTTAAAAAGCAAATTGAGCTCGCAGAGGAAAAGTTAAATAGATAGAAGGGCAGATCTGGCAGTGTAAACAATTTTTGTTTATGCTGCCTTTCGCTTATTTCACAAAAAGAAATTCCCTGATTTTTAAACAGTATTGCAAGATATAAAAATAAAAAACTTGTCTTGTTTAGGGATGGAAAATAGTTGATCACTAGATGTGAATTTTAGCGGAAGGACAGCTGGCAGATTATGTACATATTAAGCAGGTGATAGTATGGAGAAATATTCTTTAATCATTTCAATTGTTTCCTTTTTAGTATCTGTTGTTACAGGCATCTTTAGTTATCGATATAATAAAATTACAATTCGTAATACTGCTATTCTCGAACATAATAAACTTCTTTTGGAAATTGATAAAATTTTAATAAATGATCCTAAACTGTGGTCTATTTACGATGATCACCCTCTATCTAAAGACGAATCAATAGCCCAAGATCCGTCAATATTTAATGCAAAAAAAGAGGCTTTTATTTATTATTATTTAAACTTATTTGATGTCATTTATGAATTCTATCATCGACAAATCGTAAAAAATAAAAATGATGCAAAACAATGGCAAGCGTGGATTCAATTTATCAAGCATTTTTTAAAAGGCTGCTCACAGGCACGTTCGACAATAAAAAAATCATATCATTTATACGATGAAGACCAGGAGTGCTTTTATAAAAAATTAATTGAAGAAATCGAATCAGAAAGGAGCGACCTAAGTGGCGGATGAAACAGAAAGTACAAAGTTGAAAGTGAAAAAGGCAGAGAAACAAGATATTAAAAGTATGTTAGAACTTAATTATAAAATTTATCCTCCTGAATGGCACGTTACTGAACACTATGTAAAAAAAATAATGAGTAAAAATCCTGAGGTATATAATATTCTAACTACGAAAGATGGAACGAAAGGAATCGTGAGTTTGTTTCCCTTAAATAAGGATATATATGAATCTATTCTTAATGGAAAAATAGAAGAAGACGATTTATCAGAATATATATTAGATTATTTCACGCCAAAAGAGGTTTACATATATTTAATATCACTAATAGTGGATGTCTTTGATCCGAATCGTAAAACATACGCAAAAAACATTATTCAAAGCATTCCTTTTGAACTAAAGCGAATTTTAGCTAAGGGAATTGATATTAAAGAAATTGGGGCTATTGCCATTTCTCCTGAAGGAGAAAAAATCCTCCCCAAAATCGGATTTACTCAAAATAAAGAAGTCCTTTCGATTTATAATCAGAAATATCCAGTGTTTCAGGCTTCAGTAAATGATGTAATTTCATCGATAAACATAAAGTAATTTAGTTGTACTCCATCTGGTTGTGTTGGTTTCTTGCCATTCACTGTTAACACCTGAATATTAAGGAGATTGTCAATTATGGGTGAAAAAGTTAAACAAATGAATGAAAAGAAAAGTAAAAATATTGACACAATGAAAAAAAACCTCTAAAATTCGATCTATAAACATTGAACGAAATATTCAAATAATAATACTCTTATCCAGAGCGGCGGAGGGACATGGCCCGATGAAGCCCGGCAACCTTCAAGGTAATACCTTGAAAAGGTGCTAATTCCTGCAGGTTTTTTAACCTGAAAGATAAGGGGAGGAAAAGACCCTCTTCTTATGAAGTGGGTCTTTTTTTCTGATTACAAATTGAAAGGGTGCAGCAGCATGACGGTATTAAATGTAGCGATTTTAGGCTTTGGAACAGTTGGGGAAGGTGTTTACAAAACAATCGAATCACACCAGGAGGAGCTTTCTGCTATTTTAGGAAAAAAAGTGAAAGTTGTTGCAGTCCTAATTAGAAATAAGCAAAAAGCAAGAAAAATTGTGGATAAAATCCTTGTAACAAGTGATTTTAATGAAATTATTCAACTTCCCAAACTCGATATCGTTATGGAAGCCATCGTTGGCAGTGAGCCTAGTTTTTCCTACTTGAAGCAAGCTATTCTAAAAGGCTGCCATGTTATAACTGCCAATAAACAGATGTTTGCGCACCATGGAAAAGAGTTAATGAAGCTAGCAGAGGAAAATGCCGTTTCGGTGGGGTTTGAGGCAACTGTTGCTGGCGGTATTCCGATTATTCAAACACTTCGTCATTTATTAAAAGTAAATCAGGTTCAATCTGTACAGGGAATTTTAAATGGGACATCAAACTTTATTTTGACTGAAATGCGGGAAAATAAGCAGTCCTTTGCTGCTGCCTTAGAGCTAGCACAGCAAAAGGGGTTTGCAGAAGCTGATCCTACTAATGACATTGAGGGAATAGATGCTTTTTATAAATTAATGATTTTGAGTAAAATTGCATTTGGCAAAGAGCCAGATTGGAAAGCCGTCGAGATTCAGGGAATTAGTGAAATTTCCTATGAAAAAATTCAAGAAGCAGAAAAACAAGGGTTAAGATTTAAACATATTGCATCCATATGTAAAAAGGGGGATCACATAAGCGGTTCAATTAAACCAGTTTTAATTGAGAAATCTCATCCCTTTTATAATATTGAAGGGGTGGAAAATGCAGTTAATGTACAATCAGATATTGTAGGGAGTATTACTTTGCAAGGACCGGGAGCTGGAATGTTTCCTACGGCAAGTGCCATGATTGAGGACTTAGTATATGTTTCTCAGTATAAGGCCGAGCAGCAGCAAAATAAGCTTGCCAAAACTGTTTAG
>JAUZQA010000558.1 GCA_030705665.1 Bacillota bacterium | reverse complement strand
CAATACCCTCATGGCAAGTAATACATGGAATTCCCTTTTCAATGTGTCCCTGATGGTTTACTTTTAAATCACCTGAAGCCGTTACAAGACGATTTTTAGAATGACATTGTAAGCAGTTTTCATTTGATACAGCAAACTTTTTTGTTTCTAAAATTTGTGTAGGTTTATATCTCAAGTACTGGATTACTTCTGATAGTAGATCCTTTTTTCCCTGAATTGAATTTTTAAAGCCCGATTTTATATGGCACTGAACACAACTAATTTTATAATGGGCACTTTTACTATACGTTATATATTCAGGTGTCATTTCATGACAGCTTGAACAAAAAGAAGAAGAGTTTGTATAGCCATTCACACCCAAACCCATGCTTAGAAAAACTATACAAATAAATATTGAAACGAAAAAGAGTTTCCACCAATTGAACGCCTTTTTTCTATCGGATTCTTGCATAGTCATTAACCCCCATAAATTTAACATATAACATATATTTATATCTTTTTGAAATGAATAAATTGTGACTTTTTTCCTAGTTTAAACCCGCAATTATACCTAATGAAATAAATTTTTGATTAAGTATTAAATAGGATAATCACTGTAAATATCGTAATAATATTCATATTTTTTCATTTTTATAAACATACACAAGGAATCTGGAGGGCTTTCATGGGTGTATTATACATTTATTATAAATTCCAGTTTTAAAATAGAATAGATTCATTTATTAAATTTAATAAAGATTATTTTCATTAGGATCAATCCAATTAGCACATGTTGTCACTATAAATCGGAAGTGGTAAGATGGTAAAAGATGTACCTAAAAGTTTTTTGGAGGGATTCGACCTAATTAAAGCGAATCTTTTTTCATTAGGAAGGTTTTGAAGATGTTTGATAAAAGGAGAGTTTATCAAGAATGGGGATTTTAAATAAAGTATTTGATTTAAATAAACGTGAATTAAAACGATTGGATAAGCTCGCCAATCAGATTGAAGCACTTGCGGCTGAAACTGAAAAGTTAACAGACGACCAGCTCTGCGAAAAAACCGTTGAGTTTAAGGAACGCTATCAAAAAGGTGAAACTCTCGATGATTTATTGGTAGAAGCGTTCGCGGTTGTTCGTGAAGGCGCCCGCCGCGTCTTGGGATTGTATCCCTACCATGTGCAGTTAATGGGTGGTATTTCCCTCCACGAAGGTAATATTTCCGAGATGAAAACTGGTGAAGGTAAAACCTTAACTGCAACAATGCCTGTATATTTAAACGCACTTTCAGGCAAGGGTGTCCATGTCGTTACTGTCAACGAATATTTAGCCAGCCGTGATGCAACCGAAATGGGTGAGCTTTATAACTTTTTAGGCCTGTCAGTAGGACTGAATTTAAATAGTATGTCTTCTGAAGAAAAACAAGAAGCCTATGCCGCAGACATTACTTATGGAACAAACAATGAATTTGGCTTTGACTATTTGCGGGACAACATGGTCCTTTATAAGGAACAAAAGGTTCAGCGTCCGCTTTTCTTTGCAGTCATTGACGAGGTTGACTCCATCCTGATCGACGAAGCACGGACACCATTGATTATTTCCGGTGCTGCTGAAAAATCGACTGTTCTTTATATTCAAGCGAATGCCTTTGTACGCACCTTGACGAAAGTTGAAGATTATACTTACGATGAAAAAACAAAGAGCGTTATGCTAACGGAACAAGGTATTGCCAAAGCAGAGCGATCATTTGGAATTGAAAACCTGTTTGATATTTCCCATGTGTCACTTAACCACCATATCAACCAGGCTTTACGAGCCAATGTCAGCATGCATTTAGATGTAGATTATGTTGTTCAGGAAGGCGAAATTGTTATCGTTGACCAGTTTACTGGCCGTTTAATGAAGGGTCGCCGCTACAGTGAAGGTCTCCATCAGGCGATTGAAGCTAAAGAAGGCGTGGAAATCCAAAACGAAAGTATGACAATGGCAACGATTACGTTCCAAAACTACTTCCGTATGTATGAAAAATTATCCGGGATGACCGGTACAGCCAAGACTGAAGAAGAAGAATTCCGTAACATTTATAATATGAACGTTATCGTCATTCCAACCAATAGACCGATCGTCCGTGATGACCGTGCCGACTTAATTTATGCTTCAATGGAAGGTAAATTCCGCGCTGTTGTCGAGGATATTGCCGAGCGTCATAAAAAAGGACAACCAGTCCTAGTTGGTACGGTAGCGATTGAAACATCTGAATTAGTTTCAAAACTGCTGCTTAAGAAAGGTGTCCGCCACAATGTCTTGAACGCGAAAAACCATGCTCGAGAAGCAGAAATAATCTTAGAAGCTGGCCAACCAGGCTCCGTTACAATCGCAACAAACATGGCCGGCCGTGGTACAGATATCAAGCTTGGTGAAGGTGTTATTGAATTGGGTGGTCTTGCCGTTATCGGTACCGAGCGCCATGAAAGCCGACGGATTGATAACCAGCTCCGCGGACGTTCTGGACGTCAAGGAGACCCAGGGATTACCCAATTCTATCTTTCGATGGAAGATGAATTGATGCGCCGCTTTGGTTCCGACAATATGAAAGCTATGATGTCCAAGCTTGGCATGGATGACACCCAGCCAATCCAAAGCAAAATGGTATCCAGAGCCGTTGAATCTGCTCAAAAACGCGTTGAAGGTAACAACTTTGATGCTCGTAAACAGCTGTTACAATACGACGATGTTCTCCGCCAGCAACGGGAAATCATTTACAAACAGCGTGACGAAGTACTTGAATCAGAAAATCTTCGTGAGATTGTTGAAGGAATGATTTTAAGAACGATTCAACGCAACGTTGAGGCCCATGCCCCACTTTCTGATGATGAGGAAACTTGGAACCTTAAAGGAATTGAGGACTATGTTCATGCAACCCTTCTTCCTGAAGGTGACATTACCGTTGAGGATCTAAAAGATAAAGAACCGAGCGAAATGGTCGAAGCTATTTTTGCAAAAGTAAAAGTGCGCTATGATGAAAAAGAAGCCATTTTGGAACCTGAACAAATGCGTGAATTTGAAAAAGTTATCGTCCTTCGTTCGGTTGACTCCAAGTGGATTGACCATAT
>JAUZQA010000557.1 GCA_030705665.1 Bacillota bacterium | reverse complement strand
GAAGCGCCTGACACACCCGCCAATGGAAAAAACAATTACAATGAATTACCCTGATAAGATCCATAATGGGCAATATAAAGCATTTGGCTGGGAAAAAGATCATATTCAGCTTATTGAGCAAATGGCTGAAAAAGGTGTAGAGCCTATTCGTTCGCTTGGACATGACGCACCACTTGCTGCTCTTAATCCAGAACGAAAGAATATTGCGGATTATATTAAGGAAAGCGTAGCTGTTGTTACAAACCCTGCTATTGACCGTGATCGTGAAACAGAGCACTTTTCAACTCGTGTGATTGTTGGTAAACGACCTTCATTAACAACACATGAAGATGTTGGTTCTGTAATTGAGCTTGCATCCCCAATCCTTTTAGAAGGTAAAATGGGCTTTACTTGCTCAGAGGAATTAGATCAGCCTAGCTTCGATCAGGTTGTAAACTATTATCAGAATCAAAAGCTAGCAGTCTTTATTTCTACTACTTTTGCAAAAGATGAAAAATTAGAGGATGCTTTAAAAAGATTAGCTAACGAAACCGTTCAAGCTGTTGTTAGCGGTAAAACCCTTATTGTTTTGGATGATGCCAATGCACATCAAGAAGGTACTTATTGGATTGACCCGCACTTAGCTGTTTCTGCTATCGATCAAGCATTAGTTAAAGCAGAGCTAAGAAGAAATTGTTCTTTAGTATTGCGCTCTGCGGCGATTCGCTCATTGCATGACATCATTACTGTTATTGGTTTAGGAGCTGATTTAGTAAGCCCGTATTATATGTTTATGACCATCATGAATGATGAAAATATAAAACCGGTTCTAAATCTTTACAGTGCCTTGATTAAAGGACTTGAAAAGGTAATTTCAACAATTGGAATCCACGAATTACGCGGATACGGCCGTTTATTCTCTTCAATTGGATTAAATGACCAAGTAGCTGATATTTTAAACATTGTTAACTTTTTTGGATCAAATGAACTTGAATCAGACTTTGAATCATTGGAAAAAGATGCAATGGTAAGAGCAGAAGATTATCAAAATGAAGGGGCTCGTGTTGGTAAGACCTTCCACCTGTTCCCGCGTATTTGGAAATCGATCGGTGAAGTAGCCGCAACTGGCGACTACAGTGTTTACCGTGACAAGATTACTGAACAAGAATTAGAAAACCCAACAACAATCCGTCATCTTGCTGGACTAAAAGCAACTGGAAAATCAGTTTCTCCAGAGGATGTTGATATTACTGTTGGTGAGCATAGCCTGCCATTCCTAATTTCTTCTATGTCGTTTGGTTCACAAAATGAAACAGCCTTCCGTGCTTATGCTGAAGGTGCTGACCGCTTAAATATGGTTAGCTTAAATGGTGAAGGCGGAGAAATTAAGGATATGTTAGGTAAATACCCTAGAACACGCGGACAGCAGGTTGCATCTGGTCGATTTGGGGTTAATGCTGAACTCTTAAACTCTTCAAATCTGTTAGAAATTAAGATTGGCCAAGGTGCAAAGCCTGGAGAAGGCGGGCATTTACCGGGTTCAAAAGTAACAGCAAAGGTTGCTGCAGCACGTAATGCAACACTCGGTTCTGACTTAATATCACCTTCCAATAACCATGATATTTACTCAATTGAGGATCTTGCTCAAATGATTCTTGAATTAAAGACAGCAAACGACCAAGCTAAAATTGCTGTAAAAGTGCCAGTTGTTCCTAATATCGGTACGATTGCGGTTGGAATTGCAAAAGCAGGTGCAGACATTATCACACTAAGTGGATTCGATGGCGGTACTGGAGCAGCAAGGATTCATGCACTTCAACACGTTGGTCTTCCCGTTGAAATTGGAGTTAAGGCAGCACACAATGCCCTTCTTGAAAGTGGACTTCGCCATAAGGTTGAAATTTGGGCAGACGGTGGTATGAAGAGTGCTCTTGACGTAATCAAGGTTATGCTTCTTGGAGCAAACCGCGTTGGCTTTGGTACATTAGCAATGCTTTCAATCGGCTGTACTACCTGCCGCGGTTGTCATTTAGATACATGCCACGTCGGAATTGCAACGCAAATTGAAACAGAAGCACAAGCCAAAGATCACGGATTAAGACGTTTTGTCCCTCGTCAATTGGATTTAGCTGTCAATGGAATCGTTAATCTATTTACAGCATTTGGAAGTGAATTAAAAGAACTTGCAGCTTCAATTGGTATCAAAAAATTGCAAGATGCAGTTGGCCGTTCTGATTTATTAGAGCAAGTAGGCGGAAATCGTAAGCTTGACCTTTCCTACCTCTTGAAACAAATTGATATGGGCAAAGTGACTTCTATGGAGAAGCATGAGTCTCTTGAACAAGTCCAAATGCAGGTTGCTGCAGGTGCAGAATACCTTGATGCTAGTGTTGAACAGTTAAACTCTTCAAGAGAGTTTGCCAGCATTACATCTGATCAAAGGGTCCTTGGAAGCCGTGTATCTTGCCACAGGGTAAGAGGCAGATTGGATGGTTCTTATCGCCAGCTTCCAAACGTTCACTTAGATTACAAAGAGGGTTCTATTCCTGGAAATGGCTTAGGAGCATACAATAGTGAAGGAATTACGATTACTGTTAATGGCGGCGGCCAGGATGGTGTTGGTAAAACTTCATTTGGCGGCAGCATTCAAATCCTTAAGTCTAAAGGAAAAGATGGCAACTACTATAATGGCTCAGTAGGAAAAGGATTTGGTTATGGAGCACAGAAAGGTTTGTTAGTTGCTCAAGGAAACGCTGATGCACGTGCGGGAATTCGTCTTTCCGGCGCTGATATCATTATCGGCGGCTTAGTAACCAAACCAATTCCTAAAAAAGAGCACGGAAATATTGGAGCAAATGCAAATATTAAAGGTTTTGCATTTGAGTATATGACAAACGGCCGCGGACTTGTCTTAGGTGATCCAGGTCCATGGATCTGTGCTGGTATGACTGGAGGCGCTGTATACATTCGCCATCAGCCGGAAATGGGCTTAACGAAAGATGCTATTGGCCGTAGGATTGCAAAAGGTGCAAAAGTCTTTGTTTCAGATTTAAATGCCCGTGGAAAACAAGATGTAGGTGAGTTATTAACTCAATACATCGAACTGCTTGAAAAAGATG
>JAUZQA010000556.1 GCA_030705665.1 Bacillota bacterium | reverse complement strand
GCCGCCTTTATTGTTCTCGCTTTCGTTCAGTTTTCGCACGGAATGGGGCGGGGAACCCTTCTAACCGCGGCACCACTTTTTCATTCCAACATCCATTTTGGTGCTATTTTGACAGGAGCAACCGTCGTTTGCTTTTCATTTATTGGTTTTGATGCTGTTACGATGTATGCGGAGGAAGCAATCGATAAAAAAATAATGACAAAAGCGATTATGCTTACTGTTTTTATTGGTGGAGCGATATTTTTTATTGCTGGTTATTTCGCCCAAGCATTATTTCCAGACGTTTCACATTTTAAAAACACAGATGATACCCTGCCTGAGATCGGCTTGTATGTAGGCGGAACCATCTTTAAACTGATATTCATTTCTGGTGCCTTAGCGGCAACCGTTGCTTCCGGGCTCGCCTCTCATTCAAGCGTATCACGGCTTTTATATGTTATGGGGCGAAACGGTGTCCTTCCAAAGAAGCTTTTCGGCTATGTCCATCCAAAATTCCAGACACCTGCTTTCAATGTTATTCTTGTCGGGGTTCTCTCACTTCTGGCCATTACTCCAAGCCTCGAGCTAGTTTCGTCCTTTATTAACTTTGGAGCGCTGATTGCTTTCACATTCGTAAATTTATCTGTTATTGCTCATTTTGTATTTCGGCAAAAACGATTTAAAACGGCAAAAGAGATTTTCTCCTACCTGATTATGCCGTTACTGGGAGCAGGATCAACAGGAATTCTCTGGTCCAACCTGCAAAAAGATGCCCTTGTAGGAGGAATCGTTTGGGCGGTTATTGGACTGGTATATCTGCTAGTCCAAATCAAATTCTTTAAAATTAAAACTGCGGATATTGATTTTGACGATAAAGAACAACCATCTGCATTATAAAGGGAGTAGGAAGGGCCTTTTAAGGGGGGCACTTCCTTTTTTCTTTTGTGGAGAGCCTATTATGCAAAATAGCATAATAGAGTCATTTTTTCATAAGGTGGATCTTTTTTTAAACGAGAAACCAATTAGAATCAGCTGTTTTTTAGTTGGCACGGAACTTGCAATTTGTATTCATAACATAATAAAAATGAGGTGTTTTGTAAAATGTCCATTCATTCAATCAATCAGAAAAAGGATGAGGTACAGCTGGAAAAGGATAATTCCTTGGCTGAGTTTCAGGAAACATTGAAGGAAGCCGTTGAGATCATGAACTATCCTTCACAGGTGTATGAATTTTTAAAGAAACCAATGCGTTTTTTGGAAGTGAGTATTCCAGTAAAAATGGATAATGGACAAGTGGAAATTTTCGCAGGCTACCGTGCTCAGCATAATGATGCTGCAGGTCCGACGAAAGGAGGCATCCGCTTCCACCCTGATGTCACGCCGGAAGAAGTAAAGGCGTTGGCAGGCTGGATGAGCCTCAAGTGTGGCATCACCGACCTGCCCTATGGGGGAGCAAAAGGCGGGATTATCTGTGACCCAAGAAAAATGAGCTTTGATGAATTGGAACGCTTAAGCCGCGGATATGTCAGAGCGGTCAGCCAAATCGTTGGCCCAACAAAGGATATACCGGCACCGGATATGTACACGAACTCGCAAATTATGGCGTGGATGCTTGATGAATATGATCATATCCGCGAATTTGACTCCCCAAGTTTTATCACAGGTAAACCGGTTGCTCTTGGAGGTTCAAAGGGCAGGGAAACAGCAACCTCCAAAGGCGTATTATATACGCTGCAAATGGTGTGTGAACAGCGGAAAATGCCGCTAAAGGATACCCGTGTCATTATTCAGGGGTTCGGGAATGTCGGCAGCTACCTGGCGCAATATCTGTATGAGCTGGGAGCGAAGGTTATTGGAATTAGCGACGTGCTTGGCGGCCTCTATGATGAAAATGGCCTGGACGTCCCCTCTCTTATGGAAAGCAGGGATTCATTCGGAATCATCTCTAACCGTTTCCAAAATGCCATTTCCAACAGCGAATTATTGGAAAAAGAGTGCGATATTTTAATTCCCGCAGCGATTTCTGGTGTGATCAATAAACATAATGCGGCGAAAATCAACTGTCAGATCGTGATTGAAGCAGCCAATGGACCGACGACTAAAGAGGCTATCGACCTATTGGCTGAACGTGATATCCTCCTTGTTCCCGACATCCTTGCCAATGCAGGCGGCGTGGTGGTCTCTTATTTTGAATGGTGCCAAAACAATCAAGGATATTATTGGACAGAAGAGGAGGTTGATGCCCGCTTAAAAGAAAAAATGGCTTCAAGTTTCTCCAATGTATATGGAACTGCAAAAAAATATGGAGTAAATATGAAAATAGCCGCTTATATGATGGGAATTCAAAAACTGGCAGAAACTTCAAGATTGCGAGGCTGGTTGAAATATTAATGATGATGAGGAGGAATTTACATGAAGCTTGATATTTTATCTGAACAAAAAGAACAGCAGATGTTGCATTATTTTTGCCTAATCTCTAATCATCACCGTTACGATTTTACCATTGGGTATTCAGAATATTTTTTCGGAAAAGCAATGGTCACTTCGCTGCAGTCAGGACAAATGGTGCTGCTTTGCCAGGATGATATCGATTTGGAAATTCATTGGGCTGACAGATTGGGAATCGAAACCGAAGATATTTCGGAATTACAAGAATTCTTCCGTCTTGTACTGCAAACGCGGCCGTTTCAGGAAGAATATGAATAATCTGGAGGAGTGTTGCTCATGTATTTTGGTGTAATTCTAAGCCCGTGCTTCGGAAAGATAGAAAAAATTGCCGTCAATGATGCCGATCGGATTTATGAGTGGGAAGAACTACTTACGATCAAATCGGATGCAGGGGCGGTTGAAATCGTCCAAACCGATGTCAGTGGGAAAATAGAATCCTTAGAAGTGCAGGAAGGGGATAACGTCATTCCCGGAATGGTTTTGGCCTATGTTAAGGAAGATTTGTTTAACACGGGAAGCGATTAACGGGAAATGGATCTCAATGAACAAGGGAAAGGAAAAAGAAGATGATCTGCTTATAGCAGCATCTTCTTTTTTAAGTAAATTATATTTAAAAAATTCAGAATAAAATGGTAGTATAATATTGATACGAAAAGGGGGATAGCTATGTTTTCCG
>JAUZQA010000555.1 GCA_030705665.1 Bacillota bacterium | reverse complement strand
TCCCTAACGCCCTTATTTCATTACAGTTAATGGGTGTATCAGGTATCGTGCAAATATTCCCAGCTGTTGTCTTCAGTCTTTTCTGGAGAAAACTTTCAAAAGAAGCCGCCCTATCTGGTTTTATTGCTGGGATGGCCGTATTAGCTTTCCTTTATGCAACCCATCAATCATTTGGTGCGTATGAAGGATTCTGGGGTCTTTTAGTTAACATTGGGGTTCTTGTTGTTTTAAACCCTATGTTTGCCAAAAAAGCACAGGAAAGAACAAACCCAGTTATTGAAACATTGTTTGGCAAAAAAGGGTCTAAGCAAAGTTCACAACAAAAAGTCAGTTAATAATTAATTAAAGAAAGCACACGAGCTAAAATAATCTCGTGTGCTTTTTTATTGCCTATTTTGTAATTTTACTCTGGTCGATACGGGATTCCAGTCGAGACCAAGGAATTACATTTTCAAGAATGATAGCAAACAATATACCTACTAACAGCCCATTCGAAAGGATTGCGTGCATAAACCCGTGAATGCTCGAAAAGCTGGTGCTCGGGGTCGCTAGAATAGCTAGTCCAACAAGTGTTGGCAAGGCTATTCGAAAAATGCTTTTAAAATTAAATTGCATACCCTCAATATTGCGCAATGCTGATCCGAATAACTGCAAATAGGCTACAAATAGTACTGCATCTCCAACGCTTATTGGCAGTGTAGAAAAGAAACTCGCCAGTTGAGGAACACACCCAAGTACGATCAGTAAAACGGAACCGATGATAAAGGGTGCTCGATTAAACAATCTTGTGGTCTGTAAAAAACCAATCGAAGAAGTATAGGGGGCATAAGGAACAGTCGAAAATATACCTGATAACACCGTGTACGTTCCTGACAAAACAAACGATCTTTGATAGGCTTCATCCTTCATGGAAATGCCTAACAAGGGTTCTGCTGCTCTAAATGTGGCAATAGCGTTCGATGTGTTGATCACGGCTGTGCATATACCTGCGATAATAATGCCTACATCAAAGGATGGTTTGCCCCAAACAAATATTTCAGCGATATCGTGAAATTGCGGAACCACGACTCGTGTTGTGGTTCCAAATAAAAATGCATACAAGATCCAGCCAACAATAATTCCAATTAGAATCGAAAAGTTACTCAAAAGCCCTCTTCCGGCAATCGTTAAAATCGAGACTAGAATAACAAGAAAAATGGACAATAGTGCAATCGGACCTTGTACTTTACCTGTATTCGTTATTCCCATCATTCCTGCGAAGAAAATATCAATTAATTGTGACGCTAATAAGAATAATAGAACGGCCATGACAACTGGTGTAAATAAACGATTAAGAATTTTATGAAGGCCAAATACTCCGAATAGAATCACAACAGCCCCGCCAATCATAATTCCCACCGAGAGACTACCGCCAATCTCACCAATTGACTTCCCTGAAGATATACCAATGGAAGCAATGCTCAGGATCATCCCCCACCATTGTCCAGTTTGCCCCTCCATTAACGGGAGACGATGACCGATTAAAGCTTGGATCAGGCAGGCAATCCCCGTGAGAATAAAAGATCGGGCCATATTGCCGCTTATTTGTAAAGATGACAGATGGAAAGCTTCCCCTACTGATAACGGAATGACAACTGTATTCACAAATAAAAAACTTAGCCACTGGAAACTTGCAAGCATGGTTGTTATGTGGTCCTTGAGTTTAAACAAGATGCATTCTCCCCTTTTGAAACACTTCGCCGTTCAATTATACAATGTTTGTCCTTTCTTGCCTAACTCCTCGAATAGCTATTCTGTACATACAAAGTTAAGAGGAAATCAGTAATGATTGGTCTTAAAAACAGAAATCCCCACATAAAACGTGTGAAACAAAAGGGGACCCACTGTCAATTGGGATCCCCTTTTGCTTCCTTTAATATTCTCCTTTAATGACAAAAAACGAGCCTCGGATTGTTCCAGCCAGTTTAGATTTCTGCCTGGCGAACTTAAACTTCGCTTCTAACTCCTTTGGTACCTCCATCCCCTCAGAAAGTTTAAAACCAACAGCCCGCTTCGGCTTAGGGCCATCAACCGTATACATGACGTTGACCGAAAGGCCATCCTCATAAAAGACGTAGGCCATTTTGATATTTTCCACTTGAAAACGCGACGTTTCTAAAGGTTTGGCTGCAAACTCAATATCACGCTCTTTCAAAATTTGGTTAACATAATCCAAGGTCTCCTGGCTTTCGCTAGCTGGTACAACCGTAAATTCATGCTTGTATTTGTTCATAAAGTAACGGGCTTCATTCGCACGTAAACCTGCAAGGGCTTCTGCTACAGGCGAAGACTCTACACCGACCGTAGACACATTTTTAAAATCAACGGTATAGGACATATCCATTCCTCCTTTTTATTTCTTAATAACAGGAATCCACATTTCACCAAATACCAAACCGTTTCGCTGCCCCATTTCAACTGCTGTATTTGGCCCGCCAACATAGGCAAAATTCTTTGCTTCTGGCAAGACTTGTCCAAAAGCAATGCCAGCAAGCATATTATTCAATTCGTCAGCTGACTTCCCTTCCCCTTTAACAACGAGGTATTCCCCCTTTGGAAATTGAATCACTCGGGCATCATCTGGTACTGGTGCAGATGCCTCTGCCATGACGCCGGCATAATGCATCATTTTGTTATTCACCGCTTCGTTCACAGCAAAAATGTAGTCATTTACAGCTATAGCTTTTAAAGTGTTAAGCCTTCCATCTTGGCTTGCTGCCTGCCAAAAATCTGATTTTTCCTTGTTTAAGCCAGAAAAGTCCGTATAATGGCTCTTAAGCTCCGTTCCCAAACCGATCACGATAAAGCTATCTTTTTCTTCTAGTGTAAAATCTGCCATATTCAATACCATCCTCATTTTTATATTAATCAAATGACTTGTTTTCTTCACTTGATGGATATATCATATCCTTAAATCATGTCAAAAAATGATACTGTTTAGGAGTCCCAATGAAGAAAGTTGAACGGATTAATATTATCATGCGTTATATCAACAACCGCACTCATTTTACAATTTCCGAAATCATGCGGGAATTTAACATCTCTCGTTCGACAGCTATTAGAGATAT
>JAUZQA010000554.1 GCA_030705665.1 Bacillota bacterium | reverse complement strand
GGCATGCTTTAAGCGTACTTCGTTTCCAGGGAACAAGCGAAAGTACTTTTTAGGAGGCTCCTCCATAAAATCGTCCTGTTCGATGTAAATTTCACGGGAAAAAGGAATTTTCCTCATGCCCATTTCTGGATTTTCCGAATTGTTTTCCGCATCCAGCCATTCGGTCTGTCCTTCAGGATAGTTTGTAATAACGACCTTAAGCGGTTTAATAATTCCCATTGTACGTAGGGCTTTTAATTTTAAATCCTCGCGGACAAAATGCTCAAGCATTTGTGAATCGACCACTCCGGAGCCTTTTGAAACTCCAGTTTCACGAACAAACTCACGAATTGATTCTGGCGTGAAGCCTTTTCTGCGCATTCCGGAAATGGTCGGCATCCGTGGGTCATCCCATCCATCCACATAGCCTTCTTCAACTAATTGCTTTAGCTTTCGTTTACTCATAACCGTGTTGGTGATATTTAAACGGCCAAACTCAATTTGCTGTGGCTGTGCTTCCATCTCACATTGCTCAACAACCCAGTTGTATAATGGGCGCTGATCTTCAAATTCAATCGTACAAATCGAATGGGTAACTCCTTCAATCGCATCTTCAAGAGGATGGGCAAAAGCATACATTGGATAAATACACCATTTGTCACCTGTATTGTGGTGCGAAACATGGGCAATTCGATAGATAACCGGGTCACGCAGGTTAATATTTGGAGAACTCATATCGATTTTGGCCCGAAGCACTTTCTCACCATTTCCAAATTCTCCAGTACGCATCCGATCAAATAGGTCCAGATTCTCTTCCACTGATCGATTACGGTACGGGCTTTCCTTTCCAGGCTCTGTTAATGTGCCGCGATATTCTCGAATTTGATCAGCAGATAAATCATCCACATAAGCAAGGCCCTTTTTAATTAATAACAACGCTCGGTTATACATTTCATCAAAATAATTGGAAGCAAAAAATAATCCATCCCATTCATAGCCAAGCCACTCGACATCTTCTTTGATCGAATTGACAAACTCGATATCTTCTTTCAACGGGTTGGTATCATCGAAGCGCAAATTAGTTTTACCGCTAAACTCATCTGCTAAACCAAAATTAATAACGATCGATTTTGCATGACCAATATGTAAATAACCATTAGGCTCTGGCGGAAAACGGGTAACGACATTGCTGCGCTTGCCTGTTTTCAGATCTTGAATCATAATGTCTTTAATAAAATTAGACGTATTATTGTCCACTTTTTTTCAACCTCTTTCATCATATCTACTTCTTATATAACATAAATATTGATATTTTTCCATTATTCCCGAGAATCCGTAAAGAAACTCAAGTAGATATCTTTTTAAAAGGAGATAATAGTGTAAAATAGTACATTGAACGAGAATCACGAAGGGAGAATGAATCATGATTAACCTCGGCACAGTTGGTACAGGATGGATTACATCCTCCTTTATCGAAGCAGCACAGTTAAGTAAAGAGTTCAAATTGGTTGGTGTTTACTCACGAACAGCGGAAAAAGCAGAAATACTTGCAGATACATACAATGCATCGGAAGTTTTCTCCGATTTGGAGGAAATGGCTAAAAGTGAAAAAATGGATGTCATTTACATTGCCTCACCAAATTCAGTTCATTTTGAACAAGCGCTTCTATTTTTAAAAAATAAAAAGCATGTGATCTGTGAAAAGCCTATTTTTTCAAATACAAGGGAGTTAGAGAAAGCGTTTAAAACGGCAGAAGAAAATGGTGTCTATTTATTCGAGGCAATTCGGAATATTCATACGCCTAACTTTAAAACCCTAAGAGATAAACTCTCGATGGCTGGAGAAATTAGAAGTGCCATTTTACCTTACATTAAGTACTCTTCACGTTACGATTTATTTTTGCAAGGGGAAGAACCTAATATTTTCTCCGCTGCTTACTCAGGCGGGGCGTTAGTTGATTTAGGCGTATATCCGCTTTATTTAGCGGTTGGGTTGTTCGGGGTTCCTAAAAAGTCAACCTATATTCCCGTCATATTACGGAGCGGGGTTGATGGAAGCGGGACGCTTGTATTGGAATATGAAGAATTTGTATGTACGATTCTCTGCTCGAAGTTATCCCATTCAACCATTCTCTGTGAAATTCATGGTGAAGAAGGAACATTCGTCCTGGAAGATGCTGCACCAATCTCACAAATCGAATTTTATGATAGTCATTCGAAAGAAAGTAAAATCTTGAGTGTTCCTCTCGAGGAAAAAAATATGGTTTATGAATGCAAGAATATCGCAGAAATTATCAATACAAATAACCAAAAGGAATATCAGGAATTAAAAAGATTAAGTGAAATTGTTCTCAAGATTACAGAAGAGTCAAGAAAACAAAATAACATTATCTTTGATTCAGAAAAATAAATCAAGACCCGGGTGGCAAGAAAAACCCGGGTCTTCTCTTTTGATTAAGATGCTTTGTTTGCATGATACTGATCTGAGGTTTTGGGAGCACGATCTCTTAAACGATCCCAAACAAGGCCAACCGCACCTCCAACAAGTGCAGGAACTACCCAGCTTAAACCGACTGATGCCAATGGCAGTGCATCCATAAATGTTTGAACAAAATGTACACTGAGACCAAATGACTTCAATCCATCATTAAGACTAACAAGTCCAGTCAAGAGCATAGCACCAACGTATACCTTTCGGGAACCGCGATAGTAACGATGGAAAAATGATAACGTAACAAGGACAATCGTTAATGGGTATGCCATCACAAGGAACGGAATCGAAATTGAAATAATTTGATTTAAACCAAGATTTGCGATTAAGAAACTTACTATTGTAATCGTTGTTACAACAAAACGGTAGCTGACTTTTGGCAGCACCTTTGAAAAGTATTCTCCGCAAGCGATTGTAAGGCCAACACAAGTTGTAAAGCAGGCGAGTGTGAAGATCACTCCAAGCAGCACCTTTCCACCCGTTCCTAAAAGCATGGTCGATGCCGCAGACAATAACGATGTCCCATTATCAAATGTTCCGTATCCGCCCATTTTTGCTCCTAAATATCCGATTGCTACATAAACAAGAGCGAGAGCTGTACCGGCAACAAAACCTGTTTTAACCGTATATTTTGTTAACT
>JAUZQA010000553.1 GCA_030705665.1 Bacillota bacterium | reverse complement strand
TGTCTTCCTTTGATTCACTGGGAAGAATTATTGGTCCTCCATTAGGAGGCTGGCTGTTTTCTATAGCTATTGGCCTTCCTTATATTTCAGGAGTGATTATCTCCGTCTTTGCCTATGTTCTTTATCTGGTCTATCGGGTAAAGGTAAAGAAAAACATAACAGCATACTTATAAGAAGGATCGGGCAAACTGCCCGATCCTTTTTTTGTCTGATTAGCTCCAATTTCCTGTTATACACTTTTATTAGCTGAAGTTTAATTGCTATCCGATGATTTTGTCACGAAGTGTTCAAATCTTTTTGACTTGTTTGTGAACAGATTCATTAAGAATTCCCAATTTAAAATGAATGAATTTATAATAACGATATTAATAAGTTGATTACATTGTTAATCACTGATAATTCACACTAAATAAGAAAAATTGTTTTGTTTATTGTAGAAGACTTAGAAGTCGCTGGAGGAAATTTTAAATGAGTATGTTTTGTTATCAATGTCAAGAAACCTCAAAAGGAACAGGTTGTACAATTGTTGGAGTATGTGGAAAAAAAGATGATTTAGCAAATATGCAAGATTTATTGATTTACACGATTAAGGGAGTAGCGATTGTGAATACAATGGCTCGTGAAATCGGGATTAATCAAAAGAAAACAGATCAGTTTATCGTAAATGGCCTTTTTATGACGATTACAAATGCAAACTGGGATAAAAATGAATTTTTTAATACAGTAAGAGCAGGATTAAAACTCCGGGAAGAAATTAAAGCTGAAATCAGAAATGCAGGGTACACTTTAGATAACAATAGCGATTTTGTTACTTGGTATGGTGAAACAAATGACCAGCTTGAAATAAAATCTGCTTCTCAAGAAGTTAGTGTATTAGCTACAAGAGATGAAGATATTCGTTCATTAAGAGAGTTAGTGACTTACGGTTTGAAAGGAATGGCTGCTTATTTAGAGCATGCGGCAAATCTTAGCTATGAAAATGACGAGCTATATGCGTTTATGCAAAAAGCACTTTCAATAATCACAGATGATTCAGTAAGTATGGAAAAATTGATTGACCTTTCAATGGAATGCGGAAAGTACGGCGTTTCTGCCATGGAGCTATTAGATACAGCAAATACATCAACGTATGGCCATCCTGAAATGACAAAAGTAAACATCGGTGTTCGTCAAAACCCAGGAATTTTAATTAGCGGCCACGACCTGAAAGATATGGAAGAGCTATTAAAACAAACAGAAGGCACTGGAGTAGATGTGTACACACATAGTGAAATGCTTCCAGCGAACTATTATCCAGCATTCAAAAAATATGATCACTTTGTCGGAAACTACGGAAATGCATGGTGGGAACAGACTCGTGAATTCGAGAGCTTTAACGGTCCGATTTTAATGACAACAAACTGTATTGTACCACCAAAGGCATCTTATAAAGGAAGAATGTATACAACCGGGGCAACTGCGATTGAGGGTGTCACCTATATTCCTAAAAATGAAGATGGTACAAAAGATTTCTCCGTTATGATTGAGCATGCAAAGAAATGCCAGCCACCAGTAGAAATTGAAAAAGGTGAAATTGTTGGAGGATTTGCACATAATCAAGTGGCTCAAGTAGCAGATCAAGTTGTAGAAGCTGTGAAAAACGGTGATATTAAACGATTCTTTGTAATGGCTGGTTGTGATGGCCGCCATAAGAGCAGAACATACTATAAAGATTTTGCCGAAGAGCTTCCAAAAGATACGATCATTTTAACAGCCGGTTGTGCAAAGTATCGATACAATAAGCTGGATTTAGGTGATATCAACGGAATTCCACGTGTACTAGATGCCGGTCAATGTAACGATTCCTACTCTCTAGTCATGGCTGCATTGAAGCTGAAAGAGGCATTCGGATTAGACAGTGTAAACGAATTACCGTTATCATACAATATCGCATGGTATGAACAAAAAGCCGTTATCGTTTTCTTATCTTTACTTTACTTAGGTGTGAAAAATATTCACGTTGGACCAACATTACCAGCGTTCCTATCACCAAACGTAACAAACTTCTTAATTGAGAATTTTGGTGTAGGCGGCATTTCAAATACAACAGATGACATGGAAATGTTCATGAACAGCTCAATTGAAACTCAAGAAAGTACATTAGTTTAATATTAGATCCGATCCCGAATGGGATGAAGGAAAAAATCCAGGGAGAGTCAGTGGCTTTCCCTGGATTTTTTCCGATTATAACTAGGATTTAAAACAGGCAGTTAATAAAATGTTCATTACTTTTTGAAAACTATGTGAACGATTAAATGTTTATAAGCTTTCCAACAACGAAAGTTATATTATTACAATGTAAAACGTTATTACATATAGGAGGATGGAAACTATGAAAAAAATTGTAAAAAGAGGGACACTAGCTATTGCTTTGGTATCAGCTCTATCATTTTCTTTAGCTGGATGCGGCAGTTCGAGCGCTCCAAAAACTGCATCTCCAAAAACCGCATCTTCCACAACTGCTACAGCTGCGGCACAAAAAGTAGCAAAAGCCAATCAATACATTGTTATTGAACCAGCTGGAAAATTAGGACCTGATGGGAAAATGCATGATGCATTTATTAACGGTGATATTAAAATTACACAGGGCCAACCTGTTACACTTCATTTCTTAAACTATGACGATGGAACACATACTTATACTTCCAGTGATCTTGGGTTGAATGTTAAGGTAAAAGGAACAACAAAAAAAGGTCTGCCTGGTGAGACCGATTATACGTTCACACCTACAAAAACAGGGACATTCAATTGGTTATGTGCTGACACATGCGATGGTCAAAATAATCAATGGGCAATGACACAACAGGGATATATGCAAGGAACCATCACTGTATTGCCATCAACAAACAAAGTACAATATGTATCAATGGTTATCAATCCTGGATATAAACTTGGTTCAGACAGCAAATTACATGATGCATTTACGCCTGGGGACATCACAGTTAATGCCGGAAGTGAAGTTCAGTTATCCGTATACAACTTCGATGATGGAACTCATACAGTAACTGCTGGTGATATTGGAGTAAATATGCAGGTAGCGGGTGCAAAAGTAAAAGGAACACCTGGAGTAACGACC
>JAUZQA010000552.1 GCA_030705665.1 Bacillota bacterium | reverse complement strand
ACCGTTTGCTGGGGTCTACTTTATTTTTCAACAACCGCAAATTTTATCCTCCGTTTATGTAAAATCCATCTTAATTGTAGCAAAGCTTATTTTCATACTCAATTTTGTTGCCATATAGTATATAAGACCGCTTGAAAAATAATGTTTATTCCCAGCCCGAGTCGTCAGGAAATACATTGTCATAGGTCGCAATTGTATAGGGCTCAGCAATCAGTTCTGCTACATCTTCACGCCATTTTTTGAAATGCTCTGTTTGTCTATGCTTCGCTTGATCTTCTGTAGACCGATAGATCTCCACCAACATAAACTTTGCTGCATCGTCTTTTTGCTGCAGGACATCAAATCGAGCAACTCCCTTTTCTAAAAGACTGTTCTGCGCATTTTGAATGGTAGCTTCCCTAAAAGCCTGAATCGCATCCTGCTTTACTTTAATGGATACATGAACAATATACATTTTTGTTAATCTCTCCTTTCAAATTCCTATTAACTAAATAATAGCATACCTTCCTCAATACCCCCGAACAACAAGCTTTCTCTCATTAAGAATCTGGATTGTAACAGTTTCACTTCAAAAAAAGAGGTATCCAAAACTGGATACCCATTTGTGACTTGTTTTTACTTGGTGAAAGCAAATTTTTTGCTTAAAAACTAATAATGCTAAAAATTGTATTAGGCCCTTTTTTAGCTGTTTCCCTTGGCAAAGTTCCCCATTGAAATGGATAAACGATTCCAGCTGTTAATTTGATTAATGATAAAAACAAGATCGGTATAATCCTTTTCATCAAAATGCTCTCTAACCTGATTATAAAGCTCGTCCGGTACACGTTTTGTTGGGATTAACGTGATATACTCACTTAATTCCAGTGCAGCTTTTTCTGCATCGGTATAAAAGTCACAATCTTCCCAAGCACTTACACAATATAACCGCTGTTCCGTCTCGCCCAGTTTTCGAGCATCAGCTGTATGCATATTAAGACAAAAAGCACAGCCATTTATTTGTGATACTCGAATCTTTACTAATTCACGGAGCTTATGGTCTATTTTTACTGCTTCAAGGTATTTTTCCATATCCATCATAATTTTAAGGGCTTCAGGGGCCACATCATAATACGGAATACGTAATTTCATTTCTATTCCTCCTAGTTCAATTCGTTTTTATTTTTGAAAGCACACTTGTTGTTTTTTGTGATATCGACTATTTTTATACAGTTTGCTTTTTATACAGAAATACGATTTTCCTTATAATTCCATATATCCTGAATTTGTTCTTGATGGTGACAAGCTGGCCATTGCTTTAATGAAGGTTCGCAATTGTATTCTGTTACTGAAACACCCTTTTTCGAGATATTTAATTTTAAAGGACTGATATCGGCAGCCTTCCATGCTGCGTGGAGCCCTTGAATATGGGACTCTTCTTGTAGAAAGGCAATCCCACAGTCTCCTCCTCCTGCGCCTGATGATTTACCGCTGCCAAATTCTTCTGCGGAATTACATAATGCTTTAAGCTTGGCTGTTTCAATTTGTAAACCTGCACTTATACCTAGATTCATGAGTGCAACCCTGTTTTTCTTCAAAAATGAAATAGCTGAGCTGCAATCATTCCTCTCAAAGCTGTTGATTAAACCCGTTACGGAATCAAAGCTTGTATTTAGAAATAGACTATATTCTTCCTCATGGCAAATACGGTAATCTTGTGCTCTCTTAACCATAGGTCCCGTTGAGACAGCTTCTTTTGTCCAGCCAACCGCTACTTGAAGCAGAGATGGTGCCACTAATGGTCTGATCGATAATAGGGGCCATGGCTTCTCAAGGAGGGTTGTCAGCCTTTCACCCTGCTCGATATTTTTTAATACCCACTCCGGCTTATAGGAAGTATAACCAAGCCAGCCGCCGTAAACGGCTGCGGCAATGTCTGCTCCTGAGCCGTTTGTTTGCGTTTTTAAATGGGCAATAGCAGATAGTTTAAAAATATGATCCAATGCAGGGGCTGTTTCCCCATCACCATACAAACTTAACATCGCAGAAATTACTGCTACGACAATTGCCGCGCTTGATCCAAGACCATATTTTTGTCCGGTTACTGGATCATCAAGCTCACTTTTAACTGTTAAATGAAACGGCCGAAGTGTAACCGATTTTTCTTTTAACAACTGGTTTACAACAAGAATTGAATTTTGGATAAAACGTAAACGTGAATCAGACGGGCTTAATTGAACTTGGTCATCGCTCGTTTCCCATGTAACTGCATTCAATCCTAACTGTGGCAGCGAGAGCAGGTTTTGGCTGTCCGGTTCGATATAGGCAGATACATAACGGTCAACTGCCATAACAACAGCGGGCTGATTCGGTTCGAGGACAGCATATTCCCCTGCAATCATCAATTTTCCTGGTACTTTGACACGATAGCTTGAATAAGTCATTATCATTCATCTCTTCTCAAAATATTTAAGAAAAAATTCACATCCTGCTATTCACCCAAAACCTAGCATTTACATGTACGATTTTTAGGAGAATAAGTGATTCCCGAACCGGGATGGCAAATAAAAACATGCTGTACACCAGGCAGGATCGTTAGGGATTCGTAGACCTGTTGTTCATCCCCAGGTAAACATAGCACTTTCACATTCGGGCCCGCATCAATGGTAAAATAAACTTGAATCCCCTCTAACCTCAGCTGTTGAATCTGCTGGATCACTTCCAGGGTTCCACTTTTCCAATAGATAATGGGAGGGTTAGCCCCGAGCATTGTAGCATGCATTTTGAGGGCATTTGCCTCCACTGTTTTACCCAGCATTTCAAAGTTTCTTAACTTAATAGCCTCTTTTGCCATTTTCAAGTCCTGATCCACTGTCTCGAGCCATCCAGGATAAAAAGGTGAAGTCTCTACCGTGCGTTTCATTCCCTCACGGCTAGATATGATTTTCTGGTCAGATTCCACTAAAACTGATAATACACTTAGGGGCCAATCCTGTTCAGGAAGAATTGGTTTTGCAAACGAATCTGTACCATCTTCTTTGTTTCCCTTCTGCCATTCCACAAATCCTCCATAAATGGAACGGCTGGCAGAGCCGGAGCCTTGTCGGGCCAGGATAGATAATTCCTGCTTGTCCAAGTTT
>JAUZQA010000551.1 GCA_030705665.1 Bacillota bacterium | reverse complement strand
GCACCAAAAATGAGTGGTCCACGTACCAAGTTTCTTTTTGAAACAGGACCTACCACCAAAGCCGAAATTACGCTCATTGGCAGAATTAGAAGTCCGGCTTCGAGTGCGGACGTTCCACGTGCTGCGGTGATCCATTCCGTAACACCATAAAGTACTGTATAGATGCACAACGTGATCAATGTAAACCGTGCATAAGTACGGGAGAGCGCTCGGTTTGAGGCCAGCATACGAACATCGATAAAAGGATGTTTTGTACGCAACTCCCACAGGATAAGCAAAATACCTAACACGATGGCTAGACTAAGGACAATCCAAGAGGGATTAGGAACTGAGAATAAAAATACCATAAGGGTGCTAATTGTGGCAGCGAATCCAATGATACCTATGATATCAATGCGAGATGAGATAGCCCTCACTGTTTTTTCACCACCGATGATTTCATCCTTTGGAATCCAAAGTGCGGCCATTACAAATGCGACGAGTGCAAAGGGGATATTAACTAGGAACGTTGTTCGCCACCCCCACGCATCCACTAGCAAGCCTCCAATCGGGAGCCCTACTGCTGCTGTTACGACTCCGGTAATCTGAAGCGCTCCCAGGACGTTTCCAGGCGGCTTCGCCATCCCAGCCGATTCTGCACGTCTACGAATGAGAAGCATAGCGGATGGATAGGCGGTGGAAGTCCCAATGCCTATAAGAATTCTCGATAAGATCAGGATGGACAAATTTCTAGCCAAGCCACCTAATAAACCTCCTAATAACACTAAGAGGATTCCAGTCAAGAATACCCTGCGAGGTCCAAACTCCTCTGAGAGTTTTCCGGCAGTGGGTTGAGCAATTGAGCTTGCTAGATAGAGCGACGTAACAAGTAGCGTAGTGTGCGCCACTGAAATATGCATATATACAGCTATGGGCACGAGCGCGGTGGCAATCATCGAACTATTGATTGGATTAAGCGTGGACCCCATGTACAGCGGTGCCACGAATCTCCAAGAGAAAGGGTTACTTTTTCGCATGGGTTGTAATCTCCTTTTAATTAGTTTAAAATAAGCGGAGAACTCTCCTGTTTATAATAAGCGGATAATTATCCGCTTGTCAATACTTAGCGATTAAATTTATGGAGGGATGACTTGGTGAATGATGAAAAAATATACAACAAACGTTCAGAACGACGGGATGCAGCCGAAAATCGTCAACGAATTTTAGAAACTGCTCTTATGCTTTTTAATAAAAATGGTGTTGATTCAGTCAGTATGAATCAAATAGCGAAAGAAGCTATGATCGGCTCAGGAACACTTTACCGCCGTTATAGAAACAAAGGGGAGCTCTGTCTGGACTTACTCAAAGAAAATGTTGTTACTTTTTTTGAGAAGACTGAAGCGTTCTTGGAAGAAAATCGAACTGTTCCAGCATCTGAGCGTCTGAAGGGGGTTCTCAGCCTATATATCCGTTTTAGAGAAAGTAAGGCGCAATTGCTAAAAGGTGTCGAAGATACAACTGTAACAAATCAATCAAAGTCAGGTATACGCACTCCCAGTCCCATATATAATGAATTGCATCAACTATTACTTGATCTATTTGATGAGATAGAAGTGCAGCCTAACAATGTCTTTAGAGTAGATATGTTACTTGAGTCTTTAAGAATTGATGCCTATTTATTCCAAAGAGAAGTACGGGGATATACACCGGAAGAGATTTTAGATAAAGTGTGTACATTATTTATTCCGAATTGATAAATTGACATTGAAAAACATCAGAACAAGGAGGTATGGAATTGAAAATCCAAAGAATAGATCATGTAGGTGTAATTGTAAATGATCTCACTGCTGCTAAAGAGTTTTTTCTCGACTTTGGGCTTGAATTGCTGGGGGAAGGGGAAGTGGGAGGAGAATGGGTAGAACGCATAATTGGTTTTAAAGACGTTAGAGAGACGATTGTAATGTTTGGAATGCCGGACGGTCAGGCAACTTTGGAACTGATCAAATTCCATTCGCCGTTAGATGAAAAAGGTATTCAGCCATCTTTTTCAAATACCTTGGGTATCCAGCATATTGCATTTGCGGTTGAAGATATTGAATCTATTGTGGCCAAATTGAAAGAGAAAGGCACGAAACTTTTTGGTGAGATCCAAAACTATGAAAATATTTATAAGCTATGCTATGTTCGTGGACCAGAAGGGATTATTCTAGAGTTGGCGGAGAAAATCGGATAAATATTGAATGTGACTTTGAATTGATTTCGATCTCCAACAATTATTTATTTTGCTGAATTCACTTGAATTTTAGATAACTGAATGTTATTATCAGTAACAATAAAGTGATTAAAAAAATTGAATAGCGATAACTTCTTATCCAGAGTGGTAGAGGGACAGGCCCTATGAAACCCGGCAACCATCAAGTCAAAATATTGTCTTGAACGGTGCTAATTCCTGCAAAGGTGTTAACCTTTGAAAGATGAGAGGAAAGTATGTAATCATACGAACCTCTCTTTAAACAAAGAGAGGTTTTTTGGATGGAAAGAAGCTTATCGCTCAAAAGGAGCGAAAAGGATGGAAAGAGCAGTGTTTGGTGCAAATGGTTTTTTTAGTCAAAAAGCTTTTTTAACAGGTTTTCGTGGTATTGAAAATGTTCGAATAGGACATCTAACAGGGACAAATGTAGATATAGTAGAAATATGGTTTAATCCTTGGAAAGTATCTTATAAAGAATTATTAGACTTGTTTTTTGACTTACATGACCCAACCTCTAGAGAGGATCAGAAATTTAAAAATCAATCATTGATTTTCTTCTCTAATAAAAATCAATTAAGATTGGCAATACAAAAGAAAAACGATCTTAAACAAGTTTTTAAAGATAGAATTATAACAAAAATTGCTCCAGCAAATGAACATATTAATGGCTTAGAAGAGATAAAATTAATATCTTAAAACTTCAGAACAGCGTTATAAGTAAAATAGTTTCTTCAACAAAAGGGCGCATTTCTAGAGATGCGCTCTTTATTTGTATCGGTCCATATTTAATTTCGGAGATATTATTTATCATTTCTAAGAGAATCCCTGTCGCTTGCGGTTGGAGGCTGCTCTAGCCAGCCATTTTTTATCATCAGTTTTCCGCCGTCTTC
>JAUZQA010000550.1 GCA_030705665.1 Bacillota bacterium | reverse complement strand
TATCATTTCTTCAGTCATGGATTTTGATATCTCAAGAAGGGATTGAACTCCTTTTTCAGGTGCCAATCTGCCCACATATGTCAATAAATATTTATTTGTAAGACTGTATTTTTTTCTTACAGCGTTTTTATCATAAAAAGGGTGAAAAAGCTGACAATCCACGCCTCTTGACCAAATTTCAAGATTTGCAAATCCTTTGTTTTGTAACTGATTGAATGTCTCAATCGAAGGAACAAGAATTTTCCGACAAGGTTTATGAAACCAATTCATGTATTTCCAGAGGGATTTAGTAAGAAATTGAAGATCGTAGTATTTTAAATAATGCTCGAAATCAGTGTGATAGGAGCCAACTAGGGGAATGTTAAATTTTTTGGCGTAATAGACACCGCAAAGACCAATATTAAATGGGGTAGCAACATGGATTATATCCGGTGAGAAATTTTGCAATTCGGTTTTCATTTGGATAAGATTAGGAAAAGCTAAACGGCATTCAGGATATAAGAAAAAAGAAAGACTTTTAAAACGATGGATATGGCTCGAAACATATTCGTCTGCATTTGAATCAGGCGCAAAAATTTTATAAGAGATATGTTGAGTTTCCAAATAATCCGTAAATCGTTTGAGAGTACGAGCAACGCCGTTAATATCTGGAAAAAAAGTATCTGTGAAAATGGCAATTTTCATACCTTTCCCTCCCAAATCTCTTATCTTTTCTCTTCAACTCAAACCTTGATTTGCGTTATTTGATTAACATCCGGTCTTCCAATTGACCGATAGATAATGGGATACTTCGAAATCTCTTCAAGGGAGTAACAATTCCTCCCATCTATTACAATTGGTGCATTCATATAGGTACAATACACATTTAATGGAATATGCTTAATTTGATTCCATTCTGTTGCAATGACGGCTATGTCCGCACCAGCTAAAGCTTGACGAATATCCGCAGTATACTTTATGGTATTACCCAGCACTTTTTGTGCATTTGTAATTGCAATAGGGTCATAAGCCGTAACATCGGCACCTTCCCTACATAAATCCTTTACAATTGTTAATGAAGCCGCCTCACGGATATCATCCGTTTCCGGCTTAAACGCTAATCCCAGCAAGGCAACCTTTTTGTCTTTCAACGTCCCAAACATTTCCTTTGCTTTTAAAACCGGCAGGGAATGTTGTCGGGTATTTACTTTAATAACAGCATTTAGCAGTTCAAATTGGTGTTCAAATGTACCAGCAATCTGAACAAGTGCTTTTGTATCTTTTGGGAAACAAGAACCGCCGTATCCGATCCCTGCATGCAAGAAAGCTTGGCCGATTCGTTTATCGGTGCCAATTCCATACGCTACTTCATCAATGTTGGCGCCAACTTTTTCACAAATGTTTGCAATTTCGTTGATAAAACTAATTTTCGTGGCCAAAAAAGCATTTGAAGCATATTTAATCATTTCAGCACTTTTCAGGTCGGTTTTGATAATCGGTATTCCCAATGGTAAATAAATTTTTTCCACCGCTGCTGCAGTGCTCGGATTGTTAGAACCAATCACAATTCGATCACCATGAAAAAAGTCTAGAATTGCTGAACCTTCACGAAGGAATTCCGGATTCGAAACTACTTCTATTTGGAGATTCGGAGGCTTGCAGTTTTGTATGAACTCTTTTATGCAGCTATTCGTTCCAACCGGAACAGTGCTTTTGGTGCAAATAATCACATTCTTTTTAATATGGTGAGCGATTATTTTTGAAATTTCATAAACATATGTTAAGTCAACTGTTCCATCATGTTTTTCAGGTGTTCCTACTGCTATAAAAACAATGTCACAGTCTAAAAAGGCTAGATCAGCATCCATCGTGAAATTCAAATGACCACTACACAGTTTTTTTTGTAACATTGCCTCAAGCCCAGGCTCGTAGATAGGAGATCTGCCGCTTTGAAGCAAATCAATTTTTTCTTTTTGAACGTCAATGCATGTTACCCTATGCCCCAGCTCAGCTAAACAAGTACCGGTAACTAAACCTACATATCCTGCTCCAGCAACGGTAATCTTCATCCTATCCCTCCAAATCGTTAATTACTATCATTGTATTTGAACTATTTCGCCTTTTTTCTAAACCTAGGGTAAAAGATTTGTAAAAAACTTGTTAGCTTTCCCAGTAAAAAAACTTTTTTATTTCAAGACAAGTATGACCTCTTACTGTCCTTACATAACAAAAAGCCCTGCATTTTGCAGGACAAAAAGAATAACAAATATAAGAACATTTTTAAATGAATTTTTTATATTAATTTAGTGATTAACACAATAGCACCAACAATCCAACAATAGTAAGCAAATGGACGCATTGCATTGATTTCTTTCTTTTTGAACCATTTCATTAAAATCCAGACACTCAAGAAAGCAAAAACTCCTGCTACTACTCCACCGATTAGTGATGTTTGCATTAAACCTGGTGTATGGGATTTTAAAATTTTGGGAACTTCAAGAATGCTTGCACCAGCTATAATTGGCGTAGCTAATATCATCGAGAATCGTGCTGAAGCTTCATGCTTTAACCCTGACCAAAATCCTGCAGTCATACTGGAACCGGAACGAGAAAATCCTGGAATTAGTGCTAAAGATTGAAATAATCCAATAATCGCCGCTTCTTTTATGGTTAAATCCTCGATTTCTTTTATTCCTCTTGAACGAAGCTTTTCTCCAAAATAAAGGAAAAATCCATTTACAATCAAAAAGATTGATGCAGTTGTTACATTGCTAAACAAATTCGTTAATGGCTTTTCTAAGATTAGGCCAATTATCGCTGCAGGCAATGTGGCAACAATAACTAATACTAACACCTTTTTGCTTCCGGTAAAAAGTGACTTGATAATATCAACCCATTCTCGCCAGAAAAACAATAATAAAGCAACGGCAGTTCCTAAATGAAGCATAACGACAAACGGAAGAAAATGAACTTTTAAAAATTCTTGATCCAAATTCCAATGAAAAACATAGGGTGTAAGGACACCGTGTGCCACACTGCTTATCGGAAATAGTTCTGTTATTCCTTGTACGATTGATAAAATAATAGTTTGTAAGATATTCAACAATATTCCGCCTTCACATTTGATTGTTTTCGTTAAAAT
>JAUZQA010000055.1 GCA_030705665.1 Bacillota bacterium | reverse complement strand
CTCTTGCCCTAAAGATATCTTCAAATTCCCGGGCTTTTCCTCGATTTTTGGTCGCAATGATTACCTCATTCATCACAAACTCTCCCTTATTTTTTCTGTCTGGCTTCGATCTTTTTCGTAATTTCTTCCCCTAATGCTTTCTTTTGGTACTCAAACAGCTCCATCAATCCTTCCTGAGCCACACCCAGTAACTCTAAAAGCTGTGTTTGAGAAAATGTCGATTCTTCACCTGTTCCTTGCAGTTCAACAAATTCTCCATTTCCTGTCATCACTATATTCATGTCAACCTGTGCACTCGAGTCCTCCGAATAGTTAAGATCAAGGACAACTTGATTATTTTTTAAGATTCCAACACTTGTTGCCGCAAGAAAATCGATGATTGGAAACTTTGTTAAGGATTTTTTCGCTGTTAGGTTGTTTAAAGCAAATGCCATTGCGACAAAAGCACCGGTAATCGATGCAGTCCGTGTGCCTCCATCGGCTTGGATCACATCACAATCAATCCAAACTGTTCTTTCTCCGATCGCACTTAAATCAACGACTGCCCGAAGCGCCCTGCCGATTAGGCGCTGTATTTCCATTGTTCTGCCTGTAACCTTACCCTTGGATGATTCCCTAATATTTCTTTGTTCTGTAGCACGGGGCAGCATGGAATATTCTGCTGTAATCCAGCCTTTTCCTTCGCCTCTCATAAACGGGGGAACTCGATCTTCAATGCTCGCTGCACAGATTACCTTCGTATCTCCAACCGATATAAGTACAGAGCCCTCTGGATGTTTTAAATAATTTGTTTCAATATGTATAGGCCTTAATTGAACTGGTTCTCTGCCATCAACACGCACAATATTTCCTCCCCACTGGGTCAAAAACCCACGATTTGATTAAGCTGTGTTAAATTTGGCCTGTTGATTTCCGCTCCAATCAACAGTGGTTAACAATCATAAATGTCCTTTAACACAGCTATTATTAAATAAAGAAGAGGCGGCAAGGTTTGCCTACCTCCTTCATTTACCATTATATAGTATAACAAAAAACGATAATTAAAAACTTCCCGTATTTACTTTTTCAGGTCTAGTCACTGGTGCCATTAGTTTTTTTCCATCCTCTTTCACAAGCTCTGGTTTTCCTTTTACTTCTACTGCCACTTCTTTAATTCCTTGTTGCTCCGTTACGGATAATACAAGCGCATCTAATAAATGCTGAGAAACTACTTTTTCCTTAAAGCTTCCGTAAATAGAGTTATTAAAATTTAAAGTAACTTTGCCGTTATCCACTTTCGGTGCCTCCATAAGCTTTACTCCAGAGACAAAATCTGTTACTAGATTGGATGATGGGCTTGGCCCTTTTACAAGCTCATCGACAACCGCTGCGATATTATCTTTAACTGTATTACTAACTCGCCGTGTAACAGGAACATAGTAATAAGAACCTTCATCTCCGCCAATATAATATACCGTCAGTGGTCTTGTATTTGTTACATCAAGAACATCTGTTGTATCAATATTGATTCCGTCCGCTCTTGAAAGATTGTCGCTTATTGGCGTACCCCCCACAGGCATTTTGGTTAGAGGCTGTCCTCCCATAGAAAGTTTAACATCTTTTATTGTATTAAATTGCGTCAGCGTCCAAGCAATGGATTGCAGTATTTTTGCTTCATCTGCCGCTTGATAATTTTTGAATTCCTTTGAAAAATCAACATTGGCTACACCATTTTGGATACTGAGCGTAATATCCGTACCCGCAGGCAGCACTGGGCGAAATCCTTTTGGAAGGAGATCAGAAACAGGACCATCTGCCACCAGGTAATCCAATGCTTGCTTTGCTACTGAGGAGGTTTTAGGAAGAGAAAGTGTTTGCGGGACCACATAGCCGTTTTTATCAATTAAATAAAGCTCGGTTTTTACTGTTTCGCCTGCTTTATTTTTTGTCTTCGCAGTATTTGTGACTTTCTTGTTCGTTGTCACAGCTGTACTGTTATCTTTTACGATCGTTACATCTTTTGGCGGATCTATTTTTTTTTGCACTTCAGTTCCAAACAACCCGCATCCAGATAAAAGAAGTGATGATGCAAATACCGTTGAAACAATGGTAGTTGTTTTATTTCTGGACATATTAATTCCTCCCAAGACAGTTTGTACTATCATATATACGAGCCCGGAGGAAAATTAGAACATTTTCGATAAAGAAAACTCGCCGATTGGAGAGCCCCTTAGGGCGAAGACAGAGGCGTAGTTGCACTTATGCGACATAGGAAAGTATAAATTTTGGTAAAAATTATATTTTCCTATTAGCAAAAAAAGAATAAGTCAGACCTCCCCAATTTAATCCTGCGAAAGTCTGACTTATTGTTGATTATAGTTTTATTCTTTTGACATTCTCTATCTTACTCCCGAGCCATTCAGAAGCTATTTTTGAAAAAATAGCAGTAGAACCCGTGGTAAAAAACTGGTGGATCGGTTCGTCTCCAGATGTATTTAGCATATTCTTATATTGAAGAATCGCGCTAATTTCTCTCGCGGTTTCATCACCCGAGCTTATCACATCTACCTCATTACCCATGAAGGTTTTAATGGTTTGTCCAAGTAATGGATAATGGGTACAGCCTAAAATTAATGTATCTAAATTTTGATCTTGCAAAGGCTTTAACGATTCTTCCACTATTTTATTAGCAACCAGACCTGAGTATTCTCCACTTTCTACTAGCGGTACAAATTTTGGGCAGGCCAGAGCCGTAACATAAAGTCTGCTGTTTAACGACTTTAATGCTCTTTCATATGCTCCGCTTTTCACCGTACCTTCCGTCCCGATAATGGCAACGCGATAATTCTTTGTATTTTTTATGGCCGCACGGGCACCAGGGTTAATGACCCCTAATACCGGAATCGACAATTCGGTTTGGATTTCATCCAGTGCCGCCGCTGTCGCCGTATTACATGCAATTACAAGCATTTTGATTTTTTTTTCTAATAAAAAAGAGGTCATTTCCCACGTGAACCTTTTTACTTCTCTTCGTGATCTTGGACCATAGGGGCATCTAGCAGTGTCCCCTAAATAAATAATTGGCTCATTAGGCAGCTGTCTCATAATTTCTTTCGCTACCGTCAATCCGCCAACTCCAGAATCAATAACACCTATCGGTTGTATCAAACTTCTCCCCTCATTCTTTACGCATTTCATGGTGCAGCTTTTTTAAATGATCTTGCAAGATTTGTATTTCTTCAGATGAAAAGTTCGTTAATACTTCCTGCAAATATTGCTGGCGTTTCTTGATGACTTCATCTATGATTCTTTTTCCTTCATCTAACAAGTGAATTCTTACCACACGTCGGTCATTGGTATCTTTAATTCGTTCGACCAGATTATTCTTTTCCATTCGGTCAATAAGATCGGTAGTTGTACTGCAGGCTAAAAACATTTTGGCTGATAGATCTCCAATGGTCATATCTCCATCTTCGAATAACCATTGCAACGCAATAAACTGTGGCGGTGTTATTGTATAATCACTTAGAAGTTCCCTGCCCTTTTGCCTGATGATCCCTGCAATATAACGCAATTCTTTTTCAACATTTGCTACGAAATCCCCGCAATCTCGATCGGGTTTCATGATTCATCCAACTCCTATCATTAAACAGGCTTCCAAATCATTCTTTTCTTTACTACATTATGGAGAAACCTTTTAATTTCTTTTTATTTTCTACTTTTTTGTATTAAATTTCAAGAAAAAAAGCAAAGTGCCAGCCCTGATACGCGATTTACGGTAAAATATAAAACCGGCCTCCATTACGGATGCCGGTCTACTGCAAAATGCTATTGCAAACAAAAATAAATCAATCAAAAATATAGAACTTATAAGATAAATTTAGATAATCTCTTTAAATTACTCCAATTTTGGGTCTTGCATTAAAATATTTTCCACTGAAAAATGGTACACCTTTTTTATAAATGTGGATATTATCTTAACCGAAGGCAAACCAGTCACACTTCACTTCTTATACTACAACGGTGGAACCATACCTTTACATCAGCGGATTTAGGGTTAAATGTAAAGATTAAAATAAAATTAGGTTTCATATACTAACAACTACTGCCTCAATACCAGTTTCTTTGTTAAACTGCAGATTAATTTTTAATTTTTCCGGAATAAAATTATGGTAATCTGTAAGGTACATAGCTACCCCATCAATAATATTCAGCTCTGATAAATAGATAGTTTGAAATCCTCTTCTCATATCTCTGGCATTAGCTGCAAATCCATTCGTTGGATTAAATTGAAGGTCTACATCTACATCCTCAGGATTACCGTTAATTCGTTGTGCCGCATATACACAGCAAGCATCAACTACATCCTGTTCGTTAAGAAGCAATTTCATATTCTAATCTCCTTTAATAATGGTCTTATGCCCTTCTAAAGAAAAGTTTACGGACAACCCACATGATAAGTCCAATAACAACAATATCAAATAGAAATCCAGTTAAAGAAAATCCGGCATGGCCATGCCCTCCCCCAAATGGGTGAAACATGCTTCCAAGCAATGCGCCCGCACCAAATGCAGCAGCATGTGATAAGAATCCGCGAGTCTTACTTGGTGATTTTACTGCTGTGCCAGAATTCTGTCTTGTTTGATTTGTTACACTTGAGGAAGCTGATTTATAACCTGAGTGATAGGTATTTCCGCTTGTTTGACCACTCAAGGACCCACTTGAATGATAAGTATTTGAATTTGTATGAGATTGATAGCTTGAATGGCCTACAGAGCTCCCTCCGCTAAATCCCTTTGCATATGCTGTTAAAGGAGTAATTACCATTATGAGGGAAACTAAAAGTGGAATAATTTTAGTTTTCATTTTTAAATCCTCTTTCTTTTAAGTTTGATACTAATTATAACATAATAATAGAAACAATTATAATTAACAATGCGACTTTATTTGTGGTTTATCCTTTATGACAATTACAACTGTTCCCCCCCCGTTAATCTTGTAGCAGTTACTAAAAAGCATATTTTAGACGAATTATAAGCCAACTATTCTCCCTTTTATTACCGGTTTATTAGTCATAATTCGTATTTTAAATGTTCAATTAAAAATTCTTTTAGAAAATCCGAAACATCCTAGTTGTCCAAATAGGTAAGTGCCCTATACATTTAGAGCTTTAAAGCATAATTTAGTTTATGTAAGGGAAAGAAAACTTAAGAGGAGGATAAAACATGAATTTCTATAATCCATATTATGGAATGTATAATTATCAGCTATACCCAAATTCAAACCAATCATCCGAGGTGGATGAACTAGCATATAGACAACATCAAGCAGGTACCCCTCATCACCTTCAACAACACCATGCCCAGCACGCACAGCATCATACACATCATCATACACACCACCACACCCATCATCATCACCATCACACAGGCACCACCGGACATACTACACATACCACACATACCGGACACAGAGAATATTAAGTTAAAAGTAAACAAAAAAATAAAGCAGCTGATCTCTAAATAATTAAGATCAGCTGCTTTATTTTTTCACTTTTAATTGGAAGTTTTTTAAAAAATTTTTTTCTGAGAGTTATAACATAATCAGACTCCTTCAGTTGGGGGCACATTCCTTTAAAGGATATTTTTTTCATGTTTTTTAAGAAAAAATAATAAGAAAAATAAAGGGGAAGTACATCGAAAGGATGATTTTGTAATGAAATCAAAACTAATAATGATTCCTCTTTTAATATTTTTTGTGTTAAATACAATCAGTGCTACAAATGTAAGAGCTGAAACCGATCTTAATAAAATGAAATCCTATATTCAAAAAAAGTACGCAGGTCAACAACCAAAGCTTTGGGGTGAAAAAATCCCAGGGGTAATACTTAGATTACCAACAAATAAGAAAGTCATTGCTTTAACCTTTGATGCTTGTGGGGGTTCAAAAGGCAGTGGTTATGATGCTGAATTAATAAACTATTTAAGACGGAAACATATTCCAGCTACCTTGTTTATAAATGCAAGATGGATAGATGAAAATCATAATCGTTTCATGGCTTTATCGAAAATGCCACAATTTGAAATTGAAAATCATGGATATCTTCATAAACCTTTATCGGTCAATGGAAAATCGGCATGGGGTATCAAGGGTACATCAAGCCCAGCCGAAGTAGTTGATGAAGTCTACATGAATAAGCTGAAAATTGCCAAGCTGACGGGTCGAACACCGAAATTTTTCCGTCCAGGGACTGCCTACTTTGATGATGTAGCAGTAAAGATTGTGTATGAAGTAGGTCAAAAACCCTTGAATTATGACATCTTAGGAGATGCGGGAGCTACTTTTAATCGCCAACAGGTAAAGAATGCACTCCTTTCTTCAAAGCCAGGTTCAATCGTTATCATGCATATGAATCAACCAAAGGGAGAAACCTTTGAAGGTCTTAAGGTCGCAATCCCCATTCTTCAAAAACGAGGATACAAATTCGTAAAATTGGATGATTATATAAAATAAGTATCAATACAGTTCCATGTACACGGTATCAGGGGTCATTAAATAGTATGTATTCTGTTGGGTTCACCCTTATAAAAGACGAATGCTGCCATCTACATAGATAGCAGCATTCCATTTAACGTGTTAATTAGAATTTTATTACTCTTAATTATATTACGATAATTCAATAATAGTTGTTATTTAATATTAATTTTTATAAGCAATTCTTAAATTGCAAGAAGTTTATGCATAAAAAACTTCTTGAGGTTTCTTAGCCTACGAATGTTTGATAAATAAGCACGACATTTAAAATCACAATAATGCATGCACAAAGAATTGATAAAGCGGTTGTACTTCTTTTATTTATTAATACACCCATAAGATCCTTTCGTCTTGTGAAGTAAATCAAAGCGATTATGGGCTGTGGAAGAACAATACTTAGAACAACTTGGCTTATAATGAGCGTCTGAGTTGGGTCAATGCTTATCAAAACAATAATAAATGTCGGCAACATGGTGATTATTCTGCGAAGCCAAAGCGGAATAGTAAATCCTACAAATCCCTGCATAATAACCTGCCCTGCCATTGTTCCGACAACAGAGCTAGAAATCCCGGATGCCAGCAAGGAGATAAGAAATACACTTGCGGAAGCAGCCCCCAGTAATGGTGTCAATGTTTTATAGGCAGTCGTAATATCGGCAATTTGATTATGACCTGTTGTATTAAAAACAGCCGCCGCCATATACATCATGGCAATATTAATGAATCCAGCAAAAGACATGGCAATGATAATTTCTTTTGTACTGAATTTATTTATTTTTACTGCTTCTAGATGATTTCTTGGGACAACTCTTTTTTGCGTTAAGCTGGAGTGAAGATAAATCGCATGTGGCATAACAGTAGCTCCAATCAAACCAACAGCCAATAAAATACTGTCTTTACTTCCAATCCAAGGCACCACACTGTGGTAAGCGATTTGTGAGAAACTTGGCTTCGAGAGAAATGTCTCCACGATATAGCACAGTCCTATCAATAAAGTGAAAGCAGCAATGAACTTTTCTAATGGTCGAAATCCCCATTTTTCAAGAGATAAAATCAAATAAGTGGCAATACCGGTCAAAACAGTTGCATAAATCATTGGGATACCAAATAAAATATGCAGCCCTAGTGTAGCACCGAGAAATTCAGCAATATCCGTTGCCATTGCCGCTATTTCAGAAAAGATCCACATAGGAATTGATACCCACCTTGGAAGGTAATCCCTGCACAATTCCGGGAGGCTTCTGCCTGTTGCGATCCCAAGCTTAGCTGACATGTTTTGCAGCAACATTGCCATCAAATTTGCCAATACCACAACCCATAACATTTTATAACCATATTGGGAACCACTTTGAATATTTGTAGCAAAGTTTCCAGGATCGATATAGGCAATCGATGCAACAAATGCCGGTCCGATAAATGGCAATATGGCTCGAAGCCCTTTCCTTTCCCCCATAATGGCTGCTCGGCAAGCTTCAATCGTTTTTTTTTGGCGAATAAAAGCAGATCCTGCTCTCTGTTGAGTTACAACTTCAAACTCACTCATTTTCTTTCTCCTTCCCTGTTTGCCTACTCTGATTTTAAGGGGTAGATGTTTGCCTATGTTTATAAATTTTTCCTTAAGGCAACATTTTGTCAAAAAAATAAATTTATTGAGTTTCTCAATAAACGTTTGAATTTCTTTATCGAAGGATGGCTTCCTTTATATCACCTGTCACATTTTTGTCACTTTTTACTTTAATTATATTCTAATCAACCGAAAAGTTTCCTTCAACCAAAAAGTATTGCTAAAACTAAAAAACTTCACTTTATAAAAATTAAGATCTATGAATCCTTTAGATCCACAGGCAGGAGATAAAAAAGTATAAAAACTTAATTCACATTTACTTTAAATGTCTTTTTTGGGTACATTGCTGGTCATACCACTTAAGGTCAGATGCCTTAAGTTTCAAACGTATTATGAATTACCTTTAACCCTTTTTTCTTCGAGATAGCACATGAGGACTTTTATTTGTGGTGAAGTAATCATGCAAAAAGTAAAGGTTAATTCATTATTGGGTCTGCAGCAATTCTGACACACTTACAAACTGATACCCCTGTTGTTTTAGAGCTGGAAGAATCGATTTTAAAGCTTGAATGGTTTGCCCACGGTTTCCACCGCCATCATGTAACAGGACAATATCCCCACTTCTGGCATGTTGAATAATTTGATTAGCTATTACTTCTGCTCCCGGCATTGACCAATCTTTAGTGTCTTGGTGATATGACCAAAGGATGATCTTATAATCGAGGCGTTTTAGCTCTTTTAATAAAGCATTATCTATGTAACCTCCGGGTGGGCGGTATAACTTAATATGGTTTGGTTGATATTTTTGTATAATACCTTCTGCCTTTTCAACATCCATGCACATAATGCTAGCTCCAGTTTTATTTTCATACTGATGCGTCATCGAATGATTGCCCAATTCATGACCGGCTTGAATTACTAGTTGAACAATTTGAGGATATTGCTGCATTCTGTATCCAATTTGAAAAAAGGTAGCGTGGGCATCATATTGCTTCAAGAGCGTTAGTACTTGCGGGGTAAACTTAGGGTGGGGTCCATCATCAAATGTTAAAGCTATTACTTTTTTGGACGAATGAACTTCCCAAACTACTTGTCCTGTCGGTTCTACCTCTTTTCTCTTTATCATATCGGTAGAGGCATTTACTTGGGCAATAAAACAGAAAAAGATAAACAGCAAGAGAATACATATCTTCTTCATTTCCTTATTTACCTCCATTTTGATACACAATTTTTCTTAATTTGCACAAATAATCTGATTCTATGCTATATTACAAGAAAAACGAAAATAATGAAAAAACCTTTAAACCAAACAGGTATAAAGGTCTCTTAATTTTTCATATTCATTTTCAATTGTGTAATCATTTGTTGGTTATATTCCAGAACTAGCTTATCTAACACTTTTGCATGGTCAGCTTTTACATGTCTTCCTAATTTCCATGGTACTTTTTCTATAAATTTTTCATTTTTGGAAAAGGATACTTGTTTTGGCAACGGATCAGTATCTTTATTCATTAATTTTGTATTCCTTTCTATTTCTTGATCATTAACGATAATACATTCTGCTATTTGTTTTAATGAGATCCAAGAGCCAGTTGTACAACTTTAACGATAATTAATATAACTGCTATGAGCAGATAACCACGCAGCAAAAGCATCCCAAGTTTCCACGTTTTTGACCATACTGGTTTTTGCAGTTCGTTTAATGGCTTCATTCTCCAAAAACGCCGATCCATGTTAACTTGAACTTCCTCTATTGTTTTAACTTTCGGTATACCATTTCGGCTATAATATAGGAATCCGGCTACTATAAGTCCAAAAATGAATGCTCCGGATAGAACTTCCGTTAACAATTTTATATCAACATTAGGATACAGGGTTGTTACCGCAAGAATTAATGAAAGGATGACAAGAACACCGACAATAATTGAACTGACCACATTCAACCACATTTTATTGACCCATGGACCTAAAACATCTTTGTCATTACAAAGCAGCAAGAGGAATACAGTAGCACTTGGCAGAAGAATCCCTGCAAGCGCCTGTACAGCCGTTGTAATGAGTCCAAGCGGCGCATGCGGAATCAGCACAATACCTGCCGCAATGAAGATCAGTGCCCCGTAGCTAAGATAAAACCCTTTCGCATCTTTTACACTCCTATGCAAGGAATGATTGACTTCAAACACATCACCGAAAGCATAAGATGTAGATAGTGTAACAGCCGCTGCCCCAATCAACGAAGCATTTAACAATATAATCGCGAAAAAGGCTCCAGCTAATGGGCTGATTTTTACAGCCAATCCTTTTGAAATAGTACCAGCATCGACGAAATGCTCCATCAGGTTTGTGCCATGAAAAGCAAACGCTGTTGTCATGATTAAAGCAGCAGCGCCAATAACCACTACAAAAGCGCCTATTATCGTATCAGCCCGTTCATACGCCATCCATCTCGGTGTAAGACGTTTGTCGATTACGTTAGACTGTTGGAAAAACAATTGCCATGGAGCAACGGTAGTTCCAACCATACTGATAATCAAGAGCATGACATCTGAATTCATCCCGCCTTGAATATGGGGAACAACGAAATCGTGAATCACAGATCCTGCTTTTGGATGGCTCAAAAACGCAAGCGGAAAGGTAAGCAAGTTAGCAACGATAAACAAATACATAATGGACTCCCATTTTCTAAAGCTGCCTGTCATGGTGCAAGCAATTAATAAAACCGCTGCAACTGGGACTGAAATATAGGAAGGAACCCCAAAATAACTCATGGCCAAGTCAATTCCAATGAATTCCGTTACCAGGGTTAAACAATTGACGAGAAACAAGTCACCAACTGAAAAAGCTCCCCAGAAACGTCCGAAACGTTCAAAAATTAATTTTGCATGCCCTACGCCCGTTACCAAACCAAGCCTCACAACCATTTCCTGGTTTACAATCAGTACCGGGATCAGCAAAATAAGTACCCATAATAAACTTGTTCCATAATTTTGCCCAGCTTGAGCGTAAGTAGCAACACCGCCAGCATCATTGTCCCCCACCATCACAATAAGACCCGGACCCATAATTGTCAGCAATGTGCGGAATCGTGCCCACCATGTTTTTCGAGGTGCAAAATCCTGCTCTTTTATGGTGCCAAATGTACCGCGAATGTCACCAACATGTGCTTTGTCCAAAACAGCAGATGACAGGTTGGTCGAAAGATTTTTTGCCATAGTATATGACCTCCTTAATTTCGAATATAAAATTGTTGAAATGATTTAATAAGCACATACTACTCGGGTCTTCTCCCATAACCTATCACCTCCTATTGGTATGTAAATTTGAGTTAATATACAGTATGCATATTTTGAAAAAATGTCCAGGCTTTTCCCGGGAAAAAGAAAATAATAAAAAGACCCTCACTCAACAAGAGTAAGAGTCTGAAATCGCAGAAAAAAAACACAACAAATAAGCGAGTATACCTCTCCCTCGTTGAGCTTTAGCACAAGACCCAAGAGGTGACTTTGGACGTCAGAATAGACAACACGAAGTTATTACTAAAGTTGTCGATAAAGCTAAGTCAATGTCAACCTTAGTAAATTATGATAAAATGCTAAAAGCACTGTCAAATAACATTACAACCAACTTAACCTTGGATGATATGCTCAAAATTGTTACGTCTTATAAACCTGCAGCTGAAAAGATTGAAAATGTGCCACAAGTCGAAGGGCTAGGAGCAACAATTGGCCAAACCTGGTATTTATTAGTTGCAGATCAAGAAAGACAAACCTTATCTGATGAACTTCGTGCATCACTAAATTTGGCCCCAAGCCCTGTTACAAAGTTTTATAAAGGCACAGGGATTATAAATAATTTTAGTACGACCAGAATGACCATCAGCGAGTTGCACGAGAATAAAACATAAGTACAGGCAAAATACTTGCCATAGGGACTTCAATATAACATAACATCAATTAAAATGACTGCACCCCCATTGTTTGACACAACTAACAACAGGGGGTGTAGTTTTTTAATGGGGAAATTTTCATTTGAAGATAAAATGAAGTTTTGGAATCATCAAGCATTAAGGTGAGATTAAAGATTTATTATTCATGATTAACAATAAAACAAGACGCATATCAAAAGCCAAGGGCATATAAAACCGGCCTCCCTAAGGATGCCGGTCTAGATTAAAGTTCTAGCTCTCCCATACGAAGGAGCTCTACAACCGCTTGTGAACGCCCTTTAACACCAAGTTTTTGCATGGCATTGGAAATATGGTTCCGAACCGTCTTCTCGCTGATAAATAATTCACTAGCGATTTCCTTTGTTGTTTTATCTTGTACTAACAGTTCGAATACTTCTTTTTCGCGTTTGGTGAGTAATGGCTTGTGAGTATATTCATTCT
>JAUZQA010000549.1 GCA_030705665.1 Bacillota bacterium | reverse complement strand
CTGACGCAAATAAATCACGGATAAGGATAAGACTGAATTTGTTCATAAAAATAAATTTAGGATGGAATTTAACATGTTAAGAATAAGTAATATCAAGCTTCGTGCTGATTTTGAACCAAATAAGGAAATTGAACTTTTAGCTCAGAAAATCCAGAAAATACTTAGGGTCAAACAGGACAAAATATTGTCTTTTAGTATTTCTAAGAAATCTATCGATGCAAGAGAAAAACATAATATCCTCTTGGTATATTCTGTTGATGTTGAAATTAAAAACGAGAAATCATTTTTAGGAATAAAAAATGTTTCTTCCATTGAACCAATGGAATATGTGAACAAGAAAACCAAAAAAACTACCCGTCCTGTTGTAGTGGGAAGTGGACCTGCTGGGCTTTTCTGCGCATTGGTATTAGCAGAACATGGGTTAAACCCAATTATAGTAGAGCAGGGAATGGACGTTGATCAAAGAAAAATCGCTGTTGAAAAGTTTTGGAAATATGGCGTACTTGAAACGAATAGTAATGTCCAATTTGGTGAAGGTGGAGCAGGTACATTTTCAGATGGTAAATTAACAACAGGTATAAAAAATACTAGAATTCCGAAAGTATTAAAGGAATTCGTTGAAGCTGGCGCTCCCAAGGAGATAGCTTATTTATCAAAGCCCCATATTGGAACTGACATTTTGATAACGGTTGTTAGAAATATTCGTAAAAAAATAATACAACTCGGTGGAGAAGTGCGTTTCGAAACAAAAATGCAGGAGCTTACTATCGAAAATGGTGAAGTTAGAGGCGTGCTACTAGATAGACAAGGGAAAACAGAAGCAATAGAAACCGATGCTGTGGTATTGGCGATCGGGCATAGTGCTCGAGATACTTTTTATATGTTAAAGGATTTAGGTGTAGATATGATACCGAAGCCTTTTGCTGTAGGTGTGCGTATTGAACATCACCAAAAAGATATCGATTTACAACAATTCGGCAGCTTTGCAAATAATCCTCTGCTTGGTGCATCTGACTATAAGCTGAATGCACATCTTCCTAATGGACGAGGTGTTTTCACGTTTTGTATGTGCCCTGGAGGTCATGTTGTAGCTGCTGCATCAGAAAAAAACTCTGTAGTTACAAATGGAATGAGCTACAGCGCAAGAAGCGGCGAAAATGCCAACAGTGCATTGCTTGTTTCTATTTCACCCAATGATTTTAATGGTGAGGTTCTGGCGGCAGTAGCGTTTCAAAGAAAACTTGAGCAAAAAGCATTTGAACTTGGCGGCAGAAATTATTTTGCGCCAGTACAATTGGTCGGCGATTTCTTAGCAAATAAGGGTAGTCAGCAACTTGGGGATGTTATTCCAACTTATACCCCGGGTGTTACGCCAACGGACTTAAGAGAATGTCTTGATGAGTTTATCGTTGAAAGCTTAAAAGACGGGTTGCGAGTAATGGATAAAAAACTTGCAGGCTTTATCAAACATGATGCTGTTTTATCAGCTGTAGAAAGCCGAAGTTCATCACCAGTTACAATAAAGCGGAATCCGCTGACATTTGAGTCAAACATCAAAGGGTTATACCCTTGTGGTGAAGGTGCGGGTTATGCTGGAGGGATCACTTCTAGTGCTGTTGACGGCATAAAATGTGCAGAAGCGTTAATGGAGATTGAGGTTTAGTTTTTGGGTTTAAATACCATGTTAGATTAGAGATTTAATCAAACGATTGATTGAATTGCCCGAAATCGCAACTGAATAAAGTACTAATAGTAAATTGGAAATGGACCTGTTTAGTGGAAGGGGCTTACTAATGGAAACGATTCGAAATATCTACTGTGTAGGCAGGAATTATGCATCACATGCAAAAGAGTTGAATAATGCTATTCCAACTTCGCCTTTTTTGTTCTCTAAGCCGACGCACGCTTTGGTGGAGGCTTGCGGCCAAGAGATTCATTTGCCGGGTAACCGTGGGGCTATTCATTATGAAGTGGAATTGGTTGTCCATATAGCCAATTCTTATGAAAAGGGAATGAAAGTTGACGAACTCGTTGATCGTATGGCGCTGGGGATTGATTTTACACTAAGAGATGTGCAAAGCGAGTTGAAGAAAAAGGGATATCCTTGGCTGCTTGCAAAAGGCTTTCCAAACTCCGCAATATTAACCCAATTTATTGAGTTTCCGGGTATAGAAAAATGCAAGCAATTCGATTTTGCTCTTTGGAAGAATGGGGAGCAAGTACAGCGAGGGAATATTCAAAATATGATTTTCGACTTACAGACCATTATTGATTTTAGTGCGTTACATTTTGGCCTTGGGAAAGGCGATATCATTTTTACAGGAACGCCTGAGGGGGTAGGGCCTGCTGCAGAGGGTGATCATTTTGCTCTCAAATGGGCAGATAAAACACTTGGAGAGTTTTTTGTTTCATTGAAAAATGAATAAACATAGGCAAGAATTAAAAAAGCTTTCTCCAAAGGCACGATGTTGAGGAGGAAGCTTTTTATTTTCCGCATTAGTCATCCGATGATGTAAATACAGAAAGGGAAGATCATCATTTAAAAGGTGAAAATTTCAGGTAGTGCCAGGGCACTTTTTCATTGATTTACCTACTTTGTTAATTTTCCGCCCATGTACATATCTTCCACAGTCTTTGGATATGTTTTGTGATTGCTTCTGTCCCAATTTGTCGTATAGGTATAGCCCATGTAAGATTCGGAAACAGACGGCGCATTTCTAAGTTCAGGCTTATAATGGGTTTTATAGTCCAAAAATGCAAATAAGACCATAATAATCAAAATAATGGTTTTTCCTTTCACAGAGAGCACCCCGTTTTCATTACCTGAAGAATTCTTTCCTTCGCATTGATTTCGAACTGTAAAAAATAAGTTGAAGCATTTTCTTTTAGCCACTCATCTGCTTTCTTTAGGGCAGACTTCTCCAGTTCATAAAGCAAATCTGTTTTTTGTTCGATTGTCCATGATTCCCATTGACTTTTAATGATATTTTTTGTGATTGCTTCTTTCCCAATTTGTAGTATAGGTATAGCCCATGTAAGATTCGGAAACAGACGGCGCATTTCTAAGTTCAGGCTTATAATGGGTTTTATAGTCCAAAAATTCAAATAAGACCATAATAATCAAAAT
>JAUZQA010000548.1 GCA_030705665.1 Bacillota bacterium | reverse complement strand
CCCAATAACCCAATAACTTAATAACTTAATAACTAATTAACCAGTCAACCAATTAACTCAATAACCCAATAACTTAATAACCAATTAACCAGTTAACCAATTAACCAAATACAATTATGGCCATAGTAAAAGGATTTCTACAACTGAGCGGCAGCCTGAAGGGTGTCAGCTTTTATACCCGGCGCGGCAGCGACCAGGTGATCATGCGTACCAAGGGTGGTGCAACGAAGGAAAAAATGGCCACTGCCCCCCAATATGCCGGGATTCGCAAGAGCCAGAACGAATTCGGGGGATGCAGTAAGTTTGCCTCCATGACCCGCTTTGCCTTTGGCGGGTTGAGCCGGCTGGCAGACTATAACCTGAATGCCGTATTAAGCGGCATGGGGAAAAACCTGATGAAGCTGGATACCGAAGCACCTGTGGGGCAACGACGTATACTGCTCTCGCAACATAAACAGTTGCTGGAGGGGTTTAACTTCAACCGGACCTACCCCTTCAACACGGTGCTGCGGGTGGGTATCACGGCCGTGATAGACCGGGAACACCTGATGGCTACGGTCACGATCCCGCGCATCAATACGGACATTGACCTGGTAAATATCCAACGGTTGCCTTATTTCAGGCTTATTGCCGTGCTGGGTACCGTATCGGATATGCACTATGATGAAACCCAAGGTGGATATATACCTGCCGTACAAGACCTGCATGGAACGAGTGCAGTAGTGAACGGTGACTGGTATCCCGCCCAAACGATCGTACCGGAACACACGATGACGGTACAAATGACCGAAACCCAACAGGCCTTGCTGACGGACGAAGTGACCGTGCTGCTGAGCCTGGCCGTGGAATTCGGTGCGGTAGGCTTTAACGGCGAGACAACGGAAGTGAAATATGCCGGTTGCGGGAAAGTAGTCAAGGTAAAGTGATCAGTGATCAATGATTAGTGATCAATTCCTTTGACAAGGCTTACTCCTGCTCCATGGAAAGCCGTCCGGATAGCAGTATCGGGACGGCTTTTTTTATGTAATAAATAACATTCCAACTTCGTATCCATCTGGAGTATTAACGTCTAAAACCAGACTATTTACAAAAACATTATTGATTGTAATTATTTATAAAATTTTCTTATAAAACACAGAAAAAGTTAAATTAGAATTTATATCTTTGAAGATGAAAATTCTCATGTAAAATTATTGAAGCTGAAAAATCAGATATGGATTGTTTAATTTTCAAATGGCGGGACGAACTCATTCAAGTGAATTCTGATGATATCGTTTATTTTCAGGCAGATGGTAATTACTCCATCATGCTGCTAGCTTCCCGAAAGGAACAACTGCTGACCATGAATCTTTCGAAAGTGCAACTGACACTTGAAGAACAATTAGGCAGTCAATCCGCCTTGTTTGAAAGGGTAGGAAGAGAATTCATTATCCGAAAAGCCTTTATATTCTCCATACAAACCTTGAAACAGAAATTAATTCTGGCTGTACCCAATAGTGAAAAGTTCTTTGAGTTGCAGGTTTCAAAAGAAGCATTAAAAAAACTGAAAGTGGGTCAGGAAATAAAACCCATCGTTTGGTTTGATCGTTTTAGAAATTTAATTTTGCATTGTATTACAAACAATTACCTATCATGATATTTATTCAGACCAGAATAGATTGACGCCTCGAAAACCAAGATTTTTACGGCAAGTCAAAAACTCCATACGGTGAATTTATTAAACATTATCAACCATGACAGACAAATTATTTAATTCCATTAAGGAGATTATACTTCAAGCACGGCAGCGAGTTTATCGTATGGTAAATAGCAGTTTGCTTGATACCTATTGGCAAATAGGATATCAAATTGTAGAAAATGAGCAGGATGGAAATGCCCGGGCTGATTATGGAAAGGGAGTTTTGAAAAATCTGGCAACACAGCTTACCGTAGAGTTTGGAAAGGGGTTTGATGACAGCAATTTACGAAATATGCGTTCATTTTATTTGGCATTTCCAATTCGTGACACATTGCGTCACGAATTGAGTTGGTCGCATTATCGTCTTTTGTGTAGGTTAGATTCCGAAACCAAAAGACAGTATTATTTAAACGAAAGTATTGCTTGTAATTGGAATGGGAGGACTCTGCAACGACAAATAAACTCTATGGCTTATGAGCGGGTATTGGAACATAAGTTGGAAAATAAACATCCGGATAATGCAACAAATCTTCTGAAAGATCCTTATATTTTTGAGTTTTTGGGACTGCCTACTGATATACGAAATTCCGAACAGTCGATTGAAACTGCTTTACTTGACCACATTCAACAATTTTTATTAGAACTCGGTAAGGGTTTTGCCTTTGTGGCACGTCAGCAACATATTGTTACCGATACATCCGACTTTTTTATTGACCTTGTTTTCTATAATTATATGCTGAAGTGCTTTGTGATTATCGACCTTAAAAAAGGCTTGCTTACTCACCAAGACATTGGGCAATTGGATATGTATGTGCGAATGTACGACGATTTGAAAACAGAGAATGGTGATAACCCTACAATTGGCATTTTGCTTTGTGCTGAGAAGGATGAAACTATAGTCAAATATTCTGTTTTAAATGAAAAAGAACAATTATTTGCAAGTAAATATTTACTCTATTTACCCAAAGAAGAGGAATTGAAACAATTAATTGATCAAGACCGAATGCATTTTGAGATTGATAATCAAAAAACTACTATAGAATGAAAACTAATCTATATATACAATCCCTCACTGGTGGATGTCCTGAAAACCAGGACTTTTATAGTTCAACACAAACACACTACCCCTGCCTGATTTACTTCCCAAAAAGAGCATTTAACTCATAGTCAGGACGCGACTGGGAGTCGCACCCTGACTTTAGATGCCACTTTGCCATGCGTTGTGCCGGGGTATTAATATTGGCCTGTTTATTTTTGCCAATGAAATATAATATTTATCTTTGAAGCGTTAACTTCATAGAACATGATCCGCATGAAACCAACGCATTTACTGACCTGTATCTCTTTGTGCCTGAGTACTTTTGTCTGTACGATAAACACCCAAGCACAGACTACTAAAATAGCCATCGTTTCGGTGGCCGATACTACCTGTGTTTACCAGCATGTCGGGCTG
>JAUZQA010000547.1 GCA_030705665.1 Bacillota bacterium | reverse complement strand
GGAACAAACACCCTGTTCGCGGCTTTGATTGAAAAAATCAATATGAAAACTGGAGTGAATTGGCAGACTTCCTTAAGTAAAGATGGCAAAGTAGAAAAACAAAATATAATCATTCCGAATGACCGCCGCTACTATTTGCGCGAAATATCCGATGCCGTCAGAAATTATCATAAAAAAGCAGAGGAACAGGCGGGTCTTGCCCGAAAACTTTTCCAGCTTGAAGGAGCAATCGCGGCTGTCAAACAAGAGGCTCCCGAGGTGCTCACCGCTTTAGAAAAAATCAAGCAGGAAACGGAAGAGAAACTAACCCCTGAAACGAAAAAAATCCTTGCCGGCTGGGAGCAAACGAAGGCGGATTATAAGCGTGACCAATTTATCACACGGGTCCGCGATAAAGAAATCATTACCGTGTTAAAAACAAAATCGTTGTCGGGAATTGATATTCCAAAGGTAGTCCTGCCAGGATTTAAGGATTACGGTGAAATCATCCGCTGGGTATACCGCGAAAATGTACCTGGAAGTTTCCCGTATACGGCTGGGGTTTTCTCGTTTAAACGTGAAGGGGAAGATCCAAAAAGACAATTTGCCGGTGAAGGGACACCGGAACGAACGAATCGCCGTTTCCATTATTTATCAAAGGACGATCATGCCAAACGCCTGAGTACAGCGTTTGATTCCGTCACCCTATACGGTGAGGACCCCGACTATCGTCCGGATATTTTTGGGAAAGTGGGGGAAAGCGGGGTTAATGTCTGTACCTTGGCAGATATGAAAAAGCTGTATGCCGGTTTTGATTTATGCCATCCATCCACATCCGTTTCGATGACGATTAATGGACCGGCCCCAATCATCCTGGCGATGTTTATGAATACTGCGATTGAGCAGCAGGCCGATAAAATGCAAACACAGCTTGGCCGTCCATTGACGCTTGAGGAATATCAACAAGTAAAGGCCTATACGTTAAAAACAGTTAGGGGTACAGTCCAGGCTGATATTTTAAAAGAAGACCAAGGCCAGAACACTTGTATTTTTTCAACCGAATTTGCCCTAAGGATGATGGGCGATATACAGCAATATTTCATTGATCATCAGGTACGCAATTACTATTCCGTATCGATCTCTGGCTATCATATTGCTGAAGCTGGCGCCAATCCGATTTCACAGCTGGCGTTTACATTGTCAAATGGCTTTACCTATGTGGAATATTACTTGAGCCGCGGCATGCATATTGATGATTTTGCACCAAATTTATCGTTCTTTTTCTCCAATGGGCTTGATCCTGAATATACGGTGATCGGTCGGGTTGCCCGCCGAATTTGGGCAACGGTGATGCGCGATAAATATGGGGCCAATGAACGAAGCCAAAAGCTAAAGTATCATGTCCAAACATCGGGTCGCTCCTTGCATGCCCAGGAAATTGATTTTAATGACATCCGCACAACCTTACAGGCTTTGATGGCCTTGCAGGATAATTGTAATTCGCTTCATACGAATGCCTATGATGAGGCAATTACTACGCCGACTGAGGAATCGGTCCGCCGGGCGATGGCGATTCAAATGATTATTACCAAGGAGTATGGTTTAACAAAAAATGAAAATCCCTTACAAGGTTCATTTATCATTGATGAGCTGACAGACCTTGTTGAAGAAGCAGTTCTTCAGGAGTTTGAACGGATCAATGACCGCGGCGGTGTGCTTGGTGCGATGGAGACACAATATCAGCGCGGTAAAATTCAAGATGAATCGATGTACTATGAAATGAAGAAACATTCGGGGGAACTGCCGATCATTGGCGTCAATACGTACTTGAATCCGAATCCGCCATCTGCAGAAGAAATCGACACGATGGAAATTGCCAGGGCTTCCAAGGAAGAAAAAGAATCGCAAATCCTTCATTTAAGGGAGTTCCAACACGAGCATGAGGAAGAAGCAAAAAAATTGCTGCAAGCGCTAAAAGAAACAGCCGTCCAGAATGGCAATATTTTTGAAGCATTAATGGATGCTGTGAAGGTGGCAAGCCTCGGACAAATTACTTCAGCCCTTTATGAAGTAGGCGGACAGTACCGAAGAAATATGTAGACAATGGCATTTTTGCCATTGTTTTTTTGTAGAGTTCGTATATAATCTACTTGAATTCATGTATCCAGGCAGGTGGAAATGCGTTGAAGAAAACATACTTAATTTTTTTGCTGGTTGTAATCATTCTTGCCTGGCCCGCTTATTATCTTTATCAGCGCCAATTAGGGGCAATTCCCTTTTTGCTGATAGCTATTTTCTTTTTTTATGTAACGTGGAAGGAAATTAGACGGATTATAAGGCAGGATTCAACAAAAGGAAATCGGGAAAAGAAAGAAAAAATCAAGTAGAACAACAGATAGAGCTAGCATAAACGGTAAAAAATTGTTTATAATGAAGAATATGCATTCTGGGAGAGGATTTCCCAGTCCTGCACCTTTTGGCGAGGTGCGAATAGAGAAAGGAAGTGCCTAAATTGAGTATACAGGAGCTGTACTCCAATGAGCAATTACAAGAAATGTCATTAATTGAAATTACTTTCGATTATTTAAAAAACAGTAAACAACCGATTGCCTTCAATGATTTAATGAATGAAATTTCCGCCGCTCTTGGCCTTACAGATGAAGAAGTGAGGACAAAAATTGCGCAATTTTATACTGACCTGAATATAGATGGCCGTTTCTTAACTTTAGGAGAGAACCGCTGGGGACTTCGCGTTTGGTATCCAGTCGATACCCAAGAAGAGGAAGTTGTCTCAACTGTTAAGCCTAAGAAGAAAAAGGCGAAGAAAGTCGTTGATGAAGACGATGCGGATCTTGAAGACTTTGACGATGTCGAGGACGACTTTGACGATTATGATGAGGACGACATCGATGATTTTGATGAAGATGAAGACGACGACCTCCTAGATGACGAAGATATCGACGAAGATTTAGACGAAGTCGACGATGATCTTCTTGATGAAGAAGAAGATGTCATTGATGATGTAGAGGAATTTGACCTCGAAGAAGAAGAATTAGACGAAGACATCGACGAGGAAGTAGAAGAAGAATCAGACGAAGACGAGGAAGAACGTTAATCTTTTTTTTCAAAAAAGTCAGCTTGACTTTTTAGATTCT
>JAUZQA010000546.1 GCA_030705665.1 Bacillota bacterium | reverse complement strand
TTGGAATATATAAACTTAAAATAGTTCCTAATGATAATAAGATTAAATAAGCCCATACGATTGTTTTTTTCCTCATCCCTGGCACCGTCCTTTCGATATCCTCAGTTTGGACAGGATGCCAGTATCTTAAACTATTAAAATCAAAAAAAGTTATTGGATGACTTTACAGCTAAATGGACAATCTAAAATAAGGGGGTGCGGTATGATCCTTTTGGTAGTAACCACCATTGTACTGCTGACAACGGTGATTTTGGTAATCCGTGGTCCAAAACAGGTAAAATTATCAGAGCTTTATGCCAGCTCTTTTTTTGCCATCTGCTTCGCCGTAATCGCTGACGTCTATTTAGATTTAAAGCTCGATCTTTATGGTTTTTTTCAAAAAGGTCCGGATTGGTCCTACCTGCTGATTTTTATCATCGACTATCCTGCGGCCAATATCCTCTTTTTGCGATTTTTCCCCTTTGAAAAATCGACCAGTAAAAAAGCGGTCTATATTTTGGGCTGGTCCCTCGGCACACTCGCCATGGAACAAATATCCCTCCATACAGACCTCTTTTATTACAATGGATGGAAATGGTGGTACTCCGCATTCGCCTATCCAGTTATTTATTATTTGCTCTTTCTTAATCTAAAATTTATTCGCAGGCTCGACTCGATTTAGAGCGCAGCAAACACCATCCGGTCCTTGCCGTTAATATCATTCACAATCTCCACCTTTGCGCTCGGGAACGTATTCTGCAACAGCTCCGCCACTCTTTCGCCCTGGCCGGCCCCAATTTCGAAGCCAATCAGCGCTTGGGCCTTCACCACAAAGGGCAGTTCCTCCATAAACCTTCTATAAAAATCAAGCCCGTCTTCACCTGCAAATAAAGCCCGGTGCGGCTCATGTTCCGTCACCACTTCCGACATCCACGACTTGTCCATTAAGGGGATATACGGAGGATTCGAAACCACCACATCAAACTTTCTTTCTTGTTCAATCATCGGCTTGAGCAGGTCTCCCTGGCAGAATTCAAGCTCTGCCCCAAGACGTTTCGCATTTTCTTTTGCCACGGTAAGAGACTCCGCAGAAATGTCAGTTGCGGTTACTTGTAATGATGGATTTTCCAGCTTCAAGCTGACGGCAATCGCCCCGCTCCCCGTTCCAACGTCAATCACATCCAGCGGTGTTTCCTGCTTAATTCTTTTCAAAATACCAAGAACCAGCTCCTCTGTTTCCGGTCTAGGGATCAGCACCGCTTCGTTTACCGTGAAAGTCCGCCCGTAAAATTCCTCCGAGCCGATGATATATTGAATCGGTATCCCTTCGACGTGTTCGTGGATAGCTTTTTCAAATTGCTCAAGGACTGTTGTGTCGAGCTCATCACGCATATTAGCATACAGCTGTGTGCGCGACATGCCGCTGAAGTGCCGGAGCAAAAGCTCGCCGGCATTTTGATCACGATTTTTTTTTTCTAAAAAAGAAGAAGCCCATTTTAGAGCTTCGTAAATTTTTTTACTCATTTGATGCATTTTCAAGCTTGCGTGATTGATCTTCGAGGATTAATGCATCGATAATCTCATCAAGCTTGCCTCCTAAAATAATGTCAAGCTTTTGCAGGGTTAAACCGATGCGATGGTCGGTCACGCGGTTTTGCGGGAAATTGTATGTCCGAATCCGCTCAGAACGGTCGCCTGTTCCTACAGCCGATTTCCGCGCTTGGTCATATTCAGCTTGAGCTTCCTGCTGAAATTTATCATAAACCCGCGCGCGCAAAACCTTCATCGCTTTGTCCTTGTTTTTATGCTGGGATTTCTCATCCTGACAGGTAACCACGATGCCGGTTGGAATGTGGGTTAAACGTACAGCTGACATCGTTGTATTAACACTCTGTCCACCGGCACCCGTTGAAGCATACGCATCAAAGCGGATGTCTTTATCATGGATTTCGATCTCCACTTCTTCTGCTTCTGGCAAACAGGCAACGGTAGCCGTAGAGGTATGAATCCGGCCGCCTGACTCCGTTTCCGGGACGCGTTGTACACGGTGTGCGCCATTCTCATATTTTAATCTCGAGTATGCCCCAGTACCATTAATCATAAAAATAATTTCTTTGAAGCCACCCAATCCTGTTGGACTGGCATCAATAAGCTCCATTTTCCATCCTTGTGCTTCGGCATAGCGGGTGTACATCCGGTAAAGGTCGCCAGCAAAAAGGGCCGCTTCATCCCCGCCCGCTGCTCCGCGGATTTCAAAGATAACGTTTTTGTCATCGTTCGGATCCTTCGGAATCAAGAGGATGCGCATCCGTTCTTGTAATTCTTCAATTTGCGCTTCGAGGTCGTTCATTTCTTCTTTGACCATTTCACGCATTTCCGCATCGAGTTTTTCCTCCAGCATTGCTTTGGCATCCTGAAGCTGTTCTCGGGCTTGTTTATATTCACGATAGGTTTGTACTGTTTCTTGTATATCAGATTGTTCCTTCGAATATTCACGAAGTTTTTTAGAATCATTAATAATCTCTGGATCACTTAAAAGCTCATTGAGCCTTTCATAACGATCCTCGACTGATTGTAGACGATCAAACACAATTATTCACCTCATAATTTAGTCCATACCACTCTAATTATAGTATAGGTGAAAAGCCCCGTCAAAACCAACCAAAAGCAGAAAAATATTTTGAGGCAGGATGCTCGGGACTGATTCTGGTGAGATTTAGGAGTTAGGGTGCTTTGAACCTTTCCTGGCAGGGGGATTATGAATTGTTTTTTGTAGGGTATGAACCAATTTTGGGGCATTATGAACCATCTTCGCGGGATTATGAACATCTTTCCAATTATTAGGGGAACAGCCAGTCACCCGACTGGCTCCGTTAGCGGCTTTGCACGTTTTTAGCAAGGTCATGCACCTTTTTCTATGGCCTTTGCACGATTTCCCGACCAGCTTGCACGATTTTTAAGGCTCTTTGCACGTTTTGCCATTTATTAGGTGGCAACCCAAGTGCCTCCACTTTGAAGTTACCGATCCTCCCGAACTGTTACATCAATTTTGTAGCGGGGCAATGCAGCTGTTAACTTTTTCTGAAGGTACTTCTCGGAGTTCAATCTTTCCCGCTCCGTCAGTTTTCCTTTTTTATAAGTATAAGCAGTCACCCGC
>JAUZQA010000545.1 GCA_030705665.1 Bacillota bacterium | reverse complement strand
GTTTGCTAATATAAAAGTCATTGGTGTAGGGGGTGGAGGAAATAATGCAGTTAACCGGATGATCCAGGATGGAGTGGTGGGAGTTGAATTTATCGCTGTTAATACGGATGCCCAAGCCCTTCATCAATCGAAAGCTGAAATCACCATGCAAATTGGAGCATCTTTAACAAAAGGATTAGGAGCAGGTGCAAATCCGGAAATTGGCAAGAAAGCAGTGGAAGAAAGCAAACGGCAACTCCAAGAAGTTCTACAAGGGGCAGATATGGTTTTTGTTACAGCAGGTATGGGCGGTGGAACGGGAACAGGGGCAGCTCCAGCAATTGCAGAAATCGCTCAAAAATTGGGTGCTTTAACGATTGGGGTTGTCACACGGCCATTTAAATTTGAGGGCAAAAAGAGGGCAATGAACGCAGAAAATGGGATTGAAGCATTGAGAAAAGCAGTTGATACTTTAATCATTATTCCTAATGACCGTTTATTGGAAATTGTAAACAGGAATACTCCCATGCTGGAAGCATTTCGTGAGGCAGATAATGTTCTTCGCCAAGGTGTACAGGGCATTTCAGATTTAATCGCCGTACCAGGTTTAATCAATTTGGATTTTGCGGATGTCAAAACAGTTATGACAAATAAGGGAACAGCCCTAATGGGTATTGGCATCGCCAAAGGTGCAGACCGAGCAGTTGAAGCCGCACAGAAAGCAATCAACAGTCCATTACTAGAAACTTCAATTAATGGGGCACAAGGGGTATTGATGAACATAACAGGCAGCAGTAATTTAAGTCTTTTTGAAGTACAAGAAGCGGCAAATATTGTTGCATCTGCTGCACATGAGGATTTAAATATGATATTTGGTTCTATCATTAATGAAAATTTAAAAGATGAAATTGTTGTCACCGTGATTGCCACTGGATTTGACGAAGGAAAGACTCAAGATGTTGAACCGCAATCACTTTCGGCAATGGAAGAATGGACAAATCCGATTCATAAGGAACGAAAAGGACAACGGCGTTCAAGAATGTTTGATGATGATTATTTCAATGGCTATGAAGATCAAACATATTCTCAGCAGTCCACTGAGGAATGGTTGAATCCTCCGCATTGGGACCAACGAAGAAAGAATCAGTATAAAGAAGAATTGATTCAAGATTTTAATGCCACTCCATTTTCGGATTCACCAATGGAAAACCGGTCACATTTAGAACATAAAGAAAGGCGGGGGCATTACCAATTGGATGAGGAAAATGCTGAAAACCATGAATCCCAATCGGATGAACAGGATAAATCTTTTGATATACCAGCCTTTTTTCGAAGGAGAAATAAACGAAAAAGATAAACTGTTTTTAGCGAGAAAGTATGAAAATATCTAGAAAAAGGGGAAACTAGGTTATTGATTCCTAGTTTTCCTTACTTTTTTCACAACTATTCTGCATCTGGCAAGTATGCACTAAGGAGGGAAGCCAACAGCAGGATGGATGCAGCGATCACAAACGAACTAGTATAACTTCCTGAAACATCAAACAAGTAGCCCGGAAGGTAGGAGCCAATTGCCGAGCCTAATTGATGGCTCATATACAAAAAACCAGTTGCAATTCCCAGGGATGGGCCTTGAAAATATGCCGCAAGCACCTTTATTGTTGGAGCAACCACCGAAAAGTCTACCAAACCAAAGGTAATAGAAAATACAAATAAAAGCCAGGGATGATTCAAAAAATATCCCAGCCATTCGCTATTTAGCATAAATATTAGTAAAAACAGAATTGTCATTCCACGAACGAAATATATTAAGGATAACATTTTCCGATTATTTAACTTATCAGCTAAAATACCTGCAATCACCGTTCCTCCCGTGTTAAAAGCGGCCAGTAAACTTACGGCTGCCCCTGTTACAGCTACTGAAAATCCACAAGTTTGGGAAAACGGAATTAAATGTGTATCCATTAATCCTGTGGTTGTAAATCCACAAATAAAATAAGGAATAACGAGAAACCAAAATCCCCGATGCTTTAAATATGAATTTTTTATAGGCAGCTTCGATTTCTCTATTTTATGTACAGGTTCGTCAGCTGTTTTCGTTTCAAAACCAAAAGGCTGCACCCCCAAATCAGCCGGGTCGGACTTAAGAAAAATGGCAAGAATGGGGAAAATAAACAGGAGTAAACTACCTCCTAAAATGAAATCAGTTATTCTCCACCCAAATTTTTCAATTAAGAAGAGTGAGCTAGAAACTACCAACATTTGCCCCGCACCAAAACCAGCCTCTACTAGACCGAGCGCCAGCCCTTGTTTTTGATGGAACCATTTTGTTACCGCTAATGAGGCAGTTACACCTGATGCACCACCAAAACCAAGAGAAGATATGATGCCATACAGCAGGAACAACTGCCAGATTGCTGTTGCAAAATAACATAACATGGTAGTAATCCCGAGTAAAATAATACTAACAACAAAAATTCGTTTAACCCCGAATTGGTCAATAAACTTTCCTATGATCGGTTGAGAGATTGCAAACACTGCAAAGCTTATGAAAGAAATAGCTGATACCATCCCTCTTGATGCAGAAAACTCCAACTCCCAAGGATGCATGAAGGCACCAAAGGAATATCTCAGCCCTTGTGCTGCTAGGACACCAATAAAGGAAACAGCCAGGATGATCCAACTATAATGTATTTTCTTTTTCAATAAAACGTCTCCTTTCTTTTCTTTCTCTATTATAAATAATTTTTTAAAATAGTACGTAAATTATTAATAGTAAAAAAACAGTAATTCAAAAAGATTTGACTTTATTAAGCAAACAGGTTAATATACAATTCGAAATAATTACGATTTATACCAAAGGTTCTAAAAATATATTCTATTGAAAACTGTCACCCTTTTTTCAGGAAGGGCGAAGGGAAGAGAAAAGTGAGAAAATTAACGTGGATTTTTGTTGTGTTCCTATTAACACTAACAGGTTGTTCAAGTGAAGCCCCTCAGAAAAATGGGGTAAACAGCCCCAAAAAGTTAGAAGTTGTCACGACATTCTATCCGATGTATTACTTTACCAAACAAGTGGCTGGGAATACCGCTAATGTCACACAGTTAATTCCAAATGGGGTAGAGCCTCACGATTGGGAGCCTACAGCAAGGGATATGGCAAAGATG
>JAUZQA010000544.1 GCA_030705665.1 Bacillota bacterium | reverse complement strand
TAAACGATAGGGAAAAAAATTTAAGCTTGGCTATTTTTATGAAGGTAGCGGAGGCAGAGGCAAAGGTCCATGGAAAGTCTCCTGATGAAGAGCATTTTCATGAGGTCGGGGCGGTCGACTCGATTGTTGATATTGTGGGAGCTGCGAAATGAGCGAGATACAGGAAAGCCTGGATGTCATCAATTATAAATTGGATACTTATGATCAGAAATGTGAGCCTGTTACAAAAGAATTAATAGAAGCATGGAAAGAAAGTAAGAAAAATTAGATAGATTGCAGGTTTGATAATTACAAATATATGGAAATGAGGAATAATGATGAGTTTTAATATGTATGTACCTACGAGAATTTTATTCGGTGCAGGAAAGCTGAATGAACTGTACAAGCAGCCGATGCTCGGAAAAAAGGCATTACTGCTCATCTCAAATGGAAAATCCGTAAAGGAAAATGGCACTCTCTCTCGGACACAGGAGCAATTAAAGAAAGCAGAAGTGGAATTTGTTCTGTTTGACAAGATACAGGCGAATCCTTTGAAATCAACTGTAGAGGAAGGCGGCAGATTTGCCCGGGAAAATCACTGTGATTTCATTGTTGCTCTCGGCGGCGGTAGCGTCATGGATGCTTCCAAAGCTATTGCGACAGCAGCAACCAACGACGGTGATTTGTGGGATTACGCTTTCGGCAAAACTGGCAAGGCAATGCCGATTGCCAACCAACCGTTACCCATCATCGCAATCACGACAACTGCCGGCACAGGCTCAGAAGTCGATCAGTGGGGTGTCATCACCAATCCGGAAACCAACGAGAAAATCGGATTTGGCGGTATTGATGAATTGTTTCCTGTATTAGCCGTAGTCGACCCGGAGCTAATGAAAACTGTTCCTCCAAAATTCACAGCGTATCAAGGTTTCGATGCCTTGTTCCATAGCACCGAGTGCTATATCTCTAAGGCTGCGAATCTGATGAGCGATATGTATGCGTTGACTGCAATTGAAAATGTTGCAAAATATTTGCCGAAATCGGTCGCAAACGGCCTTGATTTAGAAGCGCGTGAACATGTTGCATTTGCCAATACCCTTTCTGGTGTGGTCATGACCCTCAGTTGCTGCACCAGCGAGCATTCCATGGAACACGCGATGTCCGCTTTCCATCAAGAATTGCCCCACGGCGCAGGTCTTATCATGATTTCCAAGGCATATTACGAGTATTTTATCAACAAGCATGTCTGCGATGAGCGTTTTATAGGTATGGCACGGGCAATGGGCATGAAAGATGCGAAAGTGCCTATAGACTTCATTACTGCCCTGACAAAGCTTCAAGAAGCTTGTGGCGTTGCGGATCTTAAGATGAGCAATTATGGCATCACTTGTGAAGAGTTAGATACTATGGCCGTCAATGCCCACGACACTATGGGCGGTTTGTTCTCTGTAGATCCTTTCCCGATGACACATGAGGACTGTGTTTCGATTTATGAGAAGTCTTACAGATAACGGTGATGTTTGGAAATGTAAGAGTTTTGAGCACCAGTAGTGCGTTCTTAAATTACATTATCATGATGAAATGTCCAAAATCTCCATGGTTAAAGGAATTTTGGACATTTCAAGATAGGTTGTTATTTAAGAAACACTATACCAACGTGATTTTCCCGGAAGGAGATAAAAAGATATGAGTAAAAAAGTTTTGATTCTATCCGCATCCCCTCGCAAAAACGGCAATTCTGAAATTCTTTGTGATCAGTTTATGAAAGGTGCGGAAGAAGCAGGAAATCAGGTAGAAAAAATCTCTCTGCGTGATAAAAATATACACTATTGCACAGGTTGCGGCGTTTGCAATACCACGCATCAATGTGTGCAGACAGACGATATGGCGGAGATCTTGGAAAAGATGCTTGCCGCCGATGTGATCGTGATGGCGACTCCGGTTTATTTCTACACAATGAATGCCCAGATGAAAACCCTGATCGACAGGGCTGTACCGAAATATACGGCAATCTCCAACAAAGAGTTTTATTTCATCGTGACTGCCGCCGACACCGAACAGGACAATCTGGAACGCACTATCGACGGTTTCCGTGGATTCACGGACGACTGTCTGGAAGGCGCTATCGAAAGAGGCGTCATTTACGGTGTTGGTGTATGGCACAAAGGTGAAGTCAACGGCACCAAAGCTATGCAGCAGGCATATGAAATGGGGAAATTGGTCTGACATGAAATTTGAAATAAATACCGGGGGTTTATATGAAAAAATTATTTAAACTTACACTTGCAGTTTTAATGGTGATTTCCCTGGCTACGTGTGTCTGGAATCAAGCCAATGCGGCGGGTAAAGCTTCGAACGGCTCCGCTAAGAAGGCAAAAATTCTGGTTGCGTATTTTTCCTATCAAGGCCATACACGTCAAGTAGCTAAGTGGATTCACGAACAGGTCGGCGGGGATATTTTTGAAATTCAAACGGTTAAACCCTATTCTTCAAATTATGACACAACAGTCGATCAGGCTAAGCGCGAACAACAAGAAAATGCACGTCCCAAGTTGAAAACACATGTAAATAACATGAACGATTATAATGTTGTTTTTTTGGGTTATCCCAACTGGTGGAACACCATTCCAATGCCACTGTTCACATTTATGGAGGAATATAACTTCTCAGGAAAAACCATTATTCCTTTCTGCACCAACGGAGGCGGGGGATTTGGCAGCGGGGTCGACGATATGAAATCGACGCTTTCAAAAGCAAAATTTTTGAAAGGCATTGAAATCAGGGATTCCCATGTGAAGAACGCAAAGGATGAAGTGACTCGGTGGGTTAAAGGCCTTAATATAATTTGATAACTTTTGGGGCAAAGAGGAGTTGTGATGAATCCGAAAATAATTTGTAAAATCGTTGTCGATATAACCATGACTGTTTTAATGCTGTTTTTGATGGCCCGCCATATTACCGGAGATGTAGTCCACGAATGGATTGGGGTCGGGATATTTGCCCTGTTTATTGCACACCATATCATCAATATACGCTGGTATCAAAATATGTTTCGTGGAAAGTGTACGGTGTTTCGGGTTTTGCAGACAATCATTAATATACTGAGATTCGTGGCAATGATTGCTCTGATGATTAGCGGTATAATGTTGTCTCAGTATGTTTTCAC
>JAUZQA010000543.1 GCA_030705665.1 Bacillota bacterium | reverse complement strand
TGATGGACAGATTGGCCGTATACAGGAAATTCACACTAAATAAAAAAGCATTCAAGGGACAAGTTCCCTGAATGCTTTTTTATTTTATAGTTATTTTACAGTTTATCCTGGTACTAATAGTGTAAATTGTTCCTGACAAGAGCAGTTTTTTTAATATTTATATAGTTTGTGAGCCCATAGTGTCCCGGATTTCATTAATCTTGGAACTGCCCCAGTGACTGGATTGTTGTAAACAACTCCGAAACCGGTTTTCTTTCCTAATGAACCGAGTGTCCCTTTTAGATTGACTTCGCCAGGTAATTGGACTTCTTTTCCATTCATAATTTCATCTAGTATCTTAGCAATTTGTTCACCCTGTTTTCCTGCAAGTTGTGCACTCGGGGCAAAAGGAAGGCTTGCGCAATCGCCGACGACAAATACCTCTGGATATTCGTTGATTTGATAATAATCATTTAAAATGATTCTTCCAGATTTGTCTTTTTCTACTTCAAGGTCGCGTACCACTTTTACAGGCTGCACTCCTGCTGTCCATACAATCGCATCTGCATGTTCCCTTGTTCCGTTGACAACAATTGTATTTTCTTCGATTTTTTCAATGGTAGAATTAGAACGGATTTCAATACCATGGTCGACAAACCACTTCATGACGAATGATCGAAGTTTGTCTGGGAATCCTTTTAACAACTTTTCCCCGCGATCATAAATACGTATGGATAAGTCATGTCTTACTTCTCGTAGTTCGGCAGCAAGCTCCACCCCCGTCAATCCGCCTCCAATTAATGAAACGACTGAATCAGGATCAAGGTTGTTGATACTCTCATATGTCCTTCTCGTTTTGGCAAGTGATTGCAGGCTGTTAGTGAATTCTTCGGCCCCTTCTATTCCTTGATAATTGTCTTCACATCCGAGCGCGATGACCAAATGATCATATCCTACCGGCTCCTCCAATTCCCTTACATCAACCCTTTTTTCTTTTAAATCAATCGATAAAATTTCGCCGTTCAAAAGTGTGAATTGCTTATGATCCGGGAATGGCATCCTCACTTGGAAGTCTGAAATTGATCCGGAAGCGAGTGCATAAAACTCTGTTTTTAGACTATGGTAGGCATGTCTGTCGATGAGAGTAACCTGATAATGTTCAGATATTCCTTTTTCAATCATTTGAGTGATGATTTTATAGCCGGCGTACCCCCCGCCAACAATAACAATTTTCTTCATAAAAAAATCCCCTTTAGAATAGTAAACTGGTATTACTAGTGTTCGTATAAATAGCTGTTTCAAAAAATACATCCCATCACAACAGTGTATATTTTAACATACCTTCCTTTTCCTTGTCTTCCATATTATTGCTTCCTCTCAATCTTGATTTTTGTTTTTTCAAACTACTTTTTCGGTAATTTGGTCTCTATATTGACATAATTATTTACTGGAAATAGTATGTAAATCATAAATAAACTCTCAAACCCCTTTTCCATTTGAAAAAGGGGCTGTATTTTATAAAATTATGTTTTTATTAAAGCATTATATTTAATTAAAAAAAGGAGAATTAGTACTCTTCTCCCCTAGTATATTCTATTTTTTATATCTATTTCCCGTGTTAGCATATATAAGTATAAAAACTACGATACCAATAAAAAGGACAAGACCGAAATTAAACAACCATTTGATTCCAAATGCTTCACTTACTACCCAAAATACCATACTGAATGCTAATGAAAACATTGCTTTCCCCATAAACTTACACAAGGAGACTGAATCATACTTTTCTTTTTCTTTTTTAGGCATTGTGTTATACCCGGCAAGTAAGAAAGAACCTTTCCCCAATGAAAAGATAATCCCTAATCCTAAAAATAAGCCAATGATCACAATCATTCCGTACATATTAACTCCCCCCAGGAATTGAATAAAGGAATCAACATGCTGCAATTTAAGTACCTACTTAAAATAGCTGGTACCTGTTGAAAGCCAACCTTTATTACTTATTTTACCATTTCAGAAAAATAATGAACAATTACTGCTTCTGGTCTTTGTTACCAAAATGTTCCCTTCCATTAACTTAACTGTAATCAAACCATGTTATTCTATAGCTGTATCCTTGGTAGAAGAATCCTTAAAAGCAGAAATACATGGAAGAAGCGCCATTACAACTAAGACAATTTTAAAAGTAAATTAAAAAGGAATAGAAAGAGGATTATTAATGGATGTTTGCACAAATTGTGGTCAAAAGTTAAATAAATCTAATCGAACCTGTACAAATTGTGGTTCAAATATAGAAAAAGCTTCGAAAAAAATTACCTCTGCTCCAAAAACCCGCCTTGAGAAAAGGAAATCAATAAAATTAAGGAATAAACGATTAGTTGCTGTAGCTGGATCCATTATTGGATTGTTTTTTATTTTATGTGCAGCTTATTTAATCACGAAAAACTTCAATAACCAGGCACCTAAAACGGATGTAGCCGCCACTAAAACGATGAAACCATCTAAAAGTAACAATAAAACAACAACTAGTAAGAATTCTCCAGAAAAAAATGTTGGTCAACCTTCAAACCTTTCCTCTGCAGAGTATATTTTACCTGACAGTGATAAGAAGGTTTTGGGAGAAGATGACACTGCGAATCTATCAAAAGAGCAGCTCCGTTTAGCTAGAAATGAGATATACGCCCGCCATGGGTATGTGTTTAAATCAGCGGATTTGCAAAAATATTTTTCGAGCAAATCATGGTATCATACAGACGCCACTTATAATGGCTCCTTAAGCGAAGTGGAAAAAGAGAATGTAAAATTCTTAAAAGCCAGAGAGGATTATATGTAGGGAACTTTTTTATAGGAATGATGCAATGTCGGCAAAAAAGAAACACTTTAATGAAGCGTTGCTGCTGAGTGTTTACAATTTGAATGAACAGTTCACAAAGCTGTTCATTTTTTCATTTAATAAAATGAAAATAAGGACCAAAACTGCTTATTATTTTAAAATATTTAGTAGTTCATCTTTTAATGTTTCCAACAGCTTTTTTACACCACTATCAATCAGATTTCCTTTTTCATCGAACTTTTCACGGGCATTCCCCACGTGGATAATAGGTCTATTGATCAAGTTTGCATTTAAACCATACATTACATCCCGTAAATGACTTTGTGATACCCCT
>JAUZQA010000542.1 GCA_030705665.1 Bacillota bacterium | reverse complement strand
TTTTTTTACGATAAGAATACAGAAATTGTCTTAAATGATATGAACTTCACTTTGAATAAAGGTGAAGTTTATGCGCTTTTAGGTGGCAATGGCGCTGGAAAATCAACACTGCTTAAGCTTTTAACAGGAATATTAAAACCGCAGAATGGTAAAATTCTTTTCAATGGGAAACCTTTAAAAACCTGGAATTATCATGAGGTTGTGAAAAAAATAGCCTATTTGCCGCAAAATCCAAAACTTCTTTTTATCCAGGATACACTGGAAAAGGAACTGCAGCAAACTATGAAACATTGGGGACAAGATGGTGAACAATATGTTCAGGATCTATTAAAGAGCTTTGACCTCTCACATCTGCTGTCCAATCATCCCTATGATTTAAGCGGCGGAGAGATTCAAAAGGCGGCAATGGTTTGCTTGCTATTACGCAGACCGGAAATCCTTCTACTTGATGAACCAACGAAAGGTTTGGACCCAGTTTCTAAACAGAACTTAGCTAAAATCCTCGAAGAGCTTAACAAACAGGGCGTTACGATCTTGATGTCTACCCATGATGTGGAATTCGCTGCCCTTTATTCTTCCAGATGCGGGATGGTGTTTCAAGGACAAATTACTTCTGAGGAAACTCCTGAACACTTTTTTAATGGGAATTTCTTTTATACAACAATGATTCAAAGGCTTTTTCGCCATAATCCAGAAAATAGAATTTTAACCGTGGAGGAGGCAGCCAGCTTATGCACATTCATCAAGTCTTAAAAAATACGATCTTTTTTATTTTGATTTCTGGGATTTTATGGATGTCGTTAGCTTGGCAAAATCATTACATAGGTTTTAGCATTGGATTTGTCCTCGCCTCGATGCTGTTTCTCCTCTATCGGTTTGAAAAAAGAAAGATAGAAGCAGGGGAGCTTGTACTGTTAGCGGTTCTTGCAGCGATTGCAGCGGTTGGCAGAATCCCGTTTGCGAGTATTCCCAGTGTACAGCCAACAACCTTTGTGATTATGATGTCTGGAATTGTTTTTGGAGCGGAAAGTGGCTTTGTCATTGGCGCTACCGCAGCGCTTTCCTCCAATATGATTTTAGGGCAGGGCCCGTGGACACCTTGGCAAATGGCTGCTTGGGGATTGGTGGGATATACCGCAGGTCTGCTTCGACATACTTCATTTATGAAAAGCAATTTGGGGAGAATTATTTTTGGAATTGTTTGGGGCTTTTTATTTGGCTGGATCATGAATGTCTGGGGCTTTTTCTCTTTAGTACAATCCGAAGGCACCCTGTCGATTAAAGCACTTATTTCCTATTTTGCAGCTAGTTCTCTGTTCGATTCTATGCATTCTGCTTCAAATGTCTTCTTTTTACTGGTTTTTGGTAAAGTGTGGATAAAAAACTTATCCAGGTTTAAAAAGAAATATGGTTTATTTGCTGAAAAATAAAAACTCCTTCCAAATTACTGCTTGGAAGGAGTTTTTTCTTAATGACTTAGACCTTGTAATTTTTGGATTAGCGTATCAACGCTTCTGCCAAGGGTATGGAGTGTTTGATTAATTCCCTCTTTCCACGTTGGTGCTTGTTCTTGAATGGTTTGCCCGAATTTTTTAGCGTTTTCTTGGAATTGCTGACTAAATTTTGTTGCTTGTTCCTGAATCACTTTTTGTGTCTGGTTTTTATTCGCAAGCTGTGTATTGATAGAATCCACTTCAAAGTTAGCGTGCTTTACATAGGGAAGACCTGCCTGCATGATCTCTCGAAAAATAGGTACAACATTGGCTGAACTGCTGCTGGGTAAATAATGCTCTTGGTCAGTTTGGTCATATCCTATCCAAACGGCACCAACAAGATCCGATGTATAGCCTGCCATCCACTGGTCTTTGGTTCCATCTAGGCCTGAAAATGGAAGCTGTGTTGATCCAGTTTTTCCGGCTATCTGAACACCATTAATATGGGCGCTTTTTCCTGTTCCAGTTTCCACAACATTTAAGAGCATGGAAGTCATTTTATTGGTAACAGACTTGGAGGTCACTTTTGTTGTTTTTTCTTTATGCTCCGCAATAATATTTCCGGTGGGCCCAACAATTTTTGTAATTAAGTGGCTATCCTCACGTTTTCCGCCATTTGGAAATGTTGAAAAAGCATTTGCAAGCTGCAGCGGAGAAATTCCTTTGCTCATACCGCCTAAGGCAATGGCAAGGTTTTTATCCTCCTTCTGAACTGGGATACCAAACCGTTGTAAGGCAGCTAATCCCTTATCTAATCCAATCTGATTAAGCAGCCATACTGCTGGAACGTTTAGTGATTCTTCAACAGCTTTATACATTGGTACTTGTCCGGCATACGTTCGTGTGTAATTTTCAGGCTTATATGTGCCAAATGAGATAGGCTGGTCGACAAGCTCTGACGAATAATCATAGCCTTGTTCAAGTGCAGGTGTATATACTGCAAGGGGCTTCATTGTTGAACCAGGCTGAGCTGTTAATTGGGTAGCGCGATTATATCCTCGAAAGACATGTTCTCCCCTTCCTCCGACAAGGGCACGAACACCGCCGCTAGATGGGTCCATTAAAACCGCTCCACTTTGAACTAGCTTCCCGCCGCGTCCTGTCGGAAACAAATAATTATTGCTATAAACTTTTTCAAGTCCTGATTGAATGTTTTGGTCCATTTCAGTATAGATTCGATAACCCCGAGTAAGAATTTCATCCTGGGTCAAGCCATATTCATAAATGGCTTCATTTAGCACTGCGTCAACATAGTATGGGTATTTACGGTCAAAATTACTTCCTCCGCCGTCACGAAGCTGAATTTTCTCTTTAATTGCGTTAGAATATTCTGCTTCCGTAATCATTCCAAGATCCTTCATTTTCGCTAAAACCACATTTCTCCGTTTCATCGCCAAGTCATAATGCAAATAAGGGTCGAGCGAGTTAGGAGCATGTAGTAATCCGGCAAGCATAGCTGCTTCACTAATGGTTACATCGTTGATATTTTTAGCAAAATATTTCTTTGCTGCATTTCCAATTCCCCATGCACCACTGCCAAAATAAACTTGGTTTAAATACATTTGAAGAATTTCGTCTTTCGTATACACTTTTTCAAGCTTAACTGCTAAAAATAGTTCTTCTGCTTTTCGTTTATAGGTGCGGTCCGGTGAAAGCAAGGC
>JAUZQA010000541.1 GCA_030705665.1 Bacillota bacterium | reverse complement strand
TGTCGATAGTCCAATGTGGATTGTAACCTACTGTGCAGGGGCAATTGCATTAGCAGTATATATCTTTTCTATTTATTCGATTTTCAAAATTGTGAGAAGTAACAAATATTTAACCAATGAAAATCTGTTCACAGTAGCTCAAACTGAAATTTTCTTCGAAAAAAGACTAAGCAAAGTGAAAGAAAAACAGCTGAGACATTCCGGCGATCTGGTGATAAAAAGAAAATTTGGCTGGATGTATGCGCCAGATAAACTTGAAAAATGGCTAGAATCAATGGAGAAACTAGGTTTTAATTTATATCGTGTTAACAAAACAGGAACCGCTTTTCATTCTATTAAGGGTAGTCCTCGGAAGATAAGTTATTGCGCTGATTATCAAAACATTGTTAATGAAAGCTTTTTTCAATTTTTAATAGAAACTGGTTGGAAGTGTGTTTTTAGTCCATATTCTTCTTTTCAAAAATGGACGATCTGGAGCTGTGAATATACGGAAGACGAGAAAAGGCCAGAGATTTATAGTGAAAAGTCACAACAATTACAGCATGCACGACGAGTAGCCATTGTTTATACGATAATGTTTCTCCCGGTGGTTATCATGTATATTTTAAATATAAGTTTATATTTTAGACAATTTAATAATAATCCGATGAAATTAAGTACAGTAACCATGATTTTGTTTGCTATTAGTATATTAATTTTTGGTTCGATTATTGTTAGAATATGGCTGTATTACAAACGACTCAGAAAGAGATATTCTTAATAAGGAACTAGTTTAATAACTAATATAAGTACCAAAATTAACCTTAACACTAAAATGTTAGGGTTAATTTTGTTCATTTCGAAATTATTTCTTATGAGAACTCACAAAGTACATGTATTGGAATCGTCGCATTAGTCCAAAATACTCCAAGGTCCATTCATACAAAAGCCAGAGTAAATGAGGTTAACCAAAGATTAGATTACTTCAAATGATTATTTAAAACATTCTCTTCTAAAACTGTGAATTTATCGCCATATACTCTGGTAATATGTTTTTCTCCCCAGGCACAAAGCGAATCCAAAATGCCCTTTAGGCTCAATCCGTACTCACTAAGTTCATACTCCACTTTTGGGGGAATTTGATTATAGGCAATTCTATTAATGATTCCATCTTCCTCTAATTCACGTAATTGTTGAGTTAACATCTTTTGGGTTATATTTGGCATTAGGCGCTTCAATTCACTTGTACGTTTCTTTCCGTGTGTTAGATGGCATAAAATCACGCATTTCCACTTGCCCCCAATCACCTCAAGGGTAGCTTCAACAGATATATTGTATTTCTTTTTCTTCACTATTCACTCCTCCTAAATAGGTAGGTACAAAAAAGTGCCTACATTACTTTAAGGTTCCTATATCACTTTTAAGTGCGTACTTCCCAATTATTATGATATCTCCCATAATAACATTTGCCGACTGAAATGGATGTATTAATTTTATAGTTACCTTTAATAAAGTCCATTCATTCGACTTTCACAATATTAAGGAGGTATAAAATGTCTATTGATAAAAAACGAAGCACATTCGCACTTCTGGCTCTTGCTACAAGTGCATTCGCCATAGGAACTACAGAATTTATCAGTGTAGGGTTATTACCGCTAATAGCAGGGGACTTAAAAGTACCTGTTACAACAGCAGGCCTAACTGTTTCTCTATACGCATTAGGAGTTACATTCGGGGCACCTGTCCTGACATCGATCACTTCAAGGATGTCACGCAAGACTTTATTGCTCTGGATTATGATCATTTTTGTTGCAGGCAATAGTATCGCAGCAAATGCTGTAAGTATCGGTGTATTACTTGCTGCTCGTGTGCTTTCTGCTTTTTCACATGGTGTCTTTATGTCTATTGCCTCAACGATTGCTGCCGATTTAGTACCTGAAAACCGCAGAGCGAGTGCCATATCCATCATGTTTTCCGGCCTTACGGTAGCGACTGTTACAGGTGTTCCATTAGGGACATTCATTGGACAGAATTTCGGATGGAGAATGGCCTTTATTCTCATTGTAGCAGTCGGAATCATTGCTTTGATTGCAAACATCATCCTGGTTCCGTCCGACTTAAAAAGAGGGACTCGCATTGCATTACGCGATCAGTTTAAATTGGTGAAAAATGGACGTTTATTACTTTTATTTATTATTACTGCCTTAGGTTATGGAGGAACATTTGTAGTCTTTACTTATTTATCTCCAATTCTGCAGGACATAACGGGATTTAAAGAAGACACAGTGGCTTTAATTCTGCTGGTATATGGAATAGCGATTGCCATTGGAAACATGATAGGTGGAAAGTTATCCAATCAAAATCCGATTGGAGCACTATTTTATATGTTTATTGTTCAAGCAATTGTTCTATTTATCTTGATGTACACAGCACCATTTAAAATTAGTGGCCTGATTACCGTTTTCTTTATGGGTCTTCTTGCATTTATGAATGTGCCTGGATTACAAGTATATGTCGTCATATTAGCAGAGCGGTTTGTACCAACAGCGGTTGACGTTGCTTCTGCAATCAATATTGCTGCTTTTAACATAGGCATTGCTTTTGGCTCCTATCTGGGAGGAATTATTACGGATTCAATCGGACTGATTCATACCACTTGGATTGGTTCACTAATGGTTTTAACAGCCGTTTTCTTGACGGGCTGGAGCCGGAACCTTGAAAAAAGGGATCAAAATGCTGTTAGTTTGCTGACCCAAAAGTGCTCTTAATTTTCATGGGGATTGTTCTTGTACTTACAAAAAAATATTACGGAGGGTTATATTATGATAAAAAACTTAAAATCTACAACAGCGCTGAATAATGGAGTCAAAATGCCTTGGTTTGGAATTGGAGTATTTAAAGTTGAGGAAGGTCCTGAATTGGTTAATGCCGTCAAATTTGCCATTAAACATGGGTATCGGAGCATTGATACAGCTGCTATTTATGGAAATGAAGAATGCGTTGGACAAGCTATCCTTGCTGCTATGAAAGAAACAGGTATTTTTAGAGAAGAGATTTTTGTGACATCAAAAGTCTGGAATGCTGACTTAGGCTACGAATCTACCCTCGCTGCATATGAAACAAGCTTAAATAAACTTGGCCTTGATTATTTGGATTTATATTTGATTCACTGGCC
>JAUZQA010000540.1 GCA_030705665.1 Bacillota bacterium | reverse complement strand
TCCAGCCTTCAGGCTTTCTATTTCACGCTTTTTTTCATGTAGTATCCGATCAAGAATTGTTTCCAATTAAATAGCCTCCTTTTGTGCAGCACTTGATTTTTCAATTAAAAGTCTTAATTTCTGGTATGCAGCACCCGAATCAATACTTTCTCGTGCTATTTGGATCCCTTCCTGAATCGATTCAGCTTTTTTTGCTGTAAAAATCCCAATGCCTGCATTAAGTAAAACAGTGTCTCGATATGCACCTTTTTCCCCTTTTAATACGCCCTCTAATATTTCGGCATTTTGCTTAGCGTCTCCTCCTTTTATCATGCTGTTGTCATACATCGGAAGTCCCACTTCCTCGGGTGTAAACGATGTTGAGGTAATGTTCCCATCATCGAGAATCGTTACAAACGTTGCTCCTTGAAGGGAGGCTTCATCCATATTGCCTGGTCCGTTTAAAACAGTTGCCCGTTTCCGTCCAAGTGCTTTTAAAACTTGGGCGATTGGCTCAAGAATATCTCTGCGGTTAACCCCTAGCATTTGATAATCGAGATCAATTGGATTCGTCAAAGGACCGATATAGTTAAACACTGTTGGAATTTTAAGTTGCTTCCTAACAGTATTTACCTTTTTCAATTTTGGATGGACATGGGGAGCAAACAAAAAGGCAATCCCTATTTCTCTAAGAATTTCTTCGGTTTTTTCAAATGGTAAATTTAACTCAATTCCCAATGCCTCAAGCACATCGGCGCTTCCAGTTTTACTGGAAATACTCCGGTTTCCGTGTTTCCCTACAATAATTCCCGCCCCTGCAATGACAAAAGCAGAGGTTGTGCTGATATTAAAACTGGATGATCCATCTCCCCCTGTTCCACAGTTATCTATACAACCGGGAAACTTCTCTGAAAAAGACACCGAACTTTCTCTTAATGCGCGAACAATCCCGGCGATTTCTTCAACTGTTTCACCTTTGGACTTTAACCCCATTAAAAAAGCTGCAATTTCACTTTCTGATACTTCATCGTCATGAAGAACTGTTTGAAATATTTCCTTCATTTGCTCTTCTGTAAATGATTTTTGTTCAGCTAATTGGAGTAAAAAATTCTTCATTTTCCATCTTCCTTTCCGTCTCCGCTAAAAAGTTTTTAAGAATTTGTTTACCTGATGGTGTACCAATTGACTCTGGATGAAACTGCAATCCAAATACAGGATATGTTCGATGGCGAATTGCCATTATTTCCTGATCATCCATTGCTACAGCTGTATATTCCAACTCTTCCGGCAAAGTGCTTTTATCGATTGATAGTGAGTGATATCTCATAACTTCCAATGGGCTTGATAAATAATTAAATAATCCACCTTCGTGTGTTATAGGTGAAGTTTTACCATGCTTGATGCTCTTAGCGTGCTTAATAACTGCCCCAAAGGCATAACCTATTGCTTGATGCCCAAGACAAATTCCTAATATTGGAATTGTTTTATAATAGCTGCGAACTACTTCAACGCATATACCAGCGTCTTCAGGTCTGCCAGGACCTGGTGAAAGAATGATCGCTTTTGGATTCATTTCTTTGATTTCACTCAATGTCACTTGATTATTTCGTACTACCTTTATTTCCTCGCCTAATTCGCCTAAGTATTGATAAAGGTTAAATGTAAATGAATCATAATTATCGATAAGCAGGATCACTTTTACCCCTCCAAAAAAGACTTTAATTTATTAATAGTTTCTTCATATTCCAATTTCGGATTTGAATCATATACAATCCCTGCACCTGCTTGAATATATGCAATTCCATCTTTTAAAATCATCGTCCGAATTGCCAGAGCAAAATCCATGTTTCCATTTGCCGATAAATATCCAACCGCTCCCGAATATAAACCGCGCTTTGATTTTTCTAATTCATTAATAATTTCCATTGCCCGAATCTTAGGCGCTCCTGAAACTGTACCTGCAGGGATGCAAGCAGCAAGTGCATCCAATGGTGTTTGGTCCGCCCTTAGCTCCCCGCTTACCTCAGATACAAGGTGCATCACATGACGGAATCTTTCGACTTCTTTGTATTTATCTACTTTAACACTTCCAAACTTACAAACCTTACCGAGGTCATTTCGTCCTAAATCAACAAGCATCTTATGCTCCGCCAGCTCTTTTTCGTCTGATTGCAAATCTTTTTCGAAGCTAAGATCCTCTTCTGATGTTTTCCCTCTTTTCCTTGTTCCTGCAATTGGATTGGTAATTACCTGCTTCCCTCTCGCCTTGATCAGACTTTCCGGTGAAGAACCAACCACTGTATAATTTTCAAAATCAATATAGTACATATATGGCGTTGGATTACTTGAACGATGCCGGCGATACAACGATAATGGGTTCCCGTTATAAGCTGATTTCATTCTTTGTGATGGAACAACTTGAAAAATATCACCATTGACAATGTATTCTTTTGCCTTTTCAACATTTCTCATAAATTCTTCTTTTGATGTTTCTGGAACAAACCCCTCGAATGAAAACGAATCAATATCTTGATGAAAGTACGGCTTTTTGAGTTCAGCAACTCTGCTCTCCACCCGTTTTATCAATTCTTGTTCATCGGTTTCCAAAAGCAGTGGTGTTGCCATCACAAAGACCTTTTCTTCAAGATGGTCGAAGACGATTATATCTTCATAAAACATAAGATGTGTATCAGGCATTTTCATTTCGTCAGCTAACACGGCGCCAATCTCCTCAATTTGGCGAATAATGTCATAGCCAATATATCCAACCGCTCCTGACATAAACGGATAAGGAAAATCTTCAACTTCTCTTTGGGGAAGCAAGCTTTTGATAACATCGAGTGGATTTCCACTAACGATCTCACTTTTTCCATTTCGCTTAACAATCTCATTTTCATCTCCATGCGAGATAAACTCCATCACTGGGTCTGCACCGATAAATGAAAAACGGCCAGATTCATTGTACTTATGTGAACTTTCTAATAAGAATTTTTTTGGTCCTGATATTTTTTGCAAAATTGCAATCGGAGTTAAAGTATCACCTTTTACTTCCCTTACAATAAAAGAACTTTTGGTTTGCATTTTTTCAATCTCCTTTTTCGACAAATAAAAAATCGCCCTCTATATACATAAAATACTTATGCATATAGAGGGCGATTCTTGTGACCGCGGTGCC
>JAUZQA010000054.1 GCA_030705665.1 Bacillota bacterium | reverse complement strand
TTTTAATGCAGGATTCTCCGCAATCGCCTTTCTTACTCCTTTGTTGGCAATTTCCACTGCGTACGGAATGGTTACGTTCGTTAACGCAATCGTCGAAGTGCGTGGAACAGCTCCAGGCATATTTGCCACCGAATAATGAACGACACCGTGTTTTTCAAATGTAGGATGATCATGTGTGGTGACATGATCGGATGTTTCCACAATCCCGCCTTGGTCAATCGCAACATCCACGATCACTGAACCCGGCTTCATTGTTTTGACCATCGCTTCGGTTACCAGTTTCGGCGCTTTGGCTCCTGGGATTAAGACAGCACCCACCAGCAGATCCGCTTGGGCCACTGCCTCGGCAATATTCATTGGATTGGACATTAAAGTGGTAATTTGATGGCCAAAAATATCATCGAGCTGGCGCAAACGGTCGGCGCTGACATCAATCATCGTCACATCCGCACCCAAACCTACCGCCATTTTTGCAGCGTTTGTCCCAACCACACCGCCGCCGATAATTGTTACTTTCCCGCGGCTGACACCAGGTACGCCGGCAAGAAGGATACCCATTCCGCCATTTGTTTTCTGCAAAAATTGGGCCCCAATTTGCACCGACATTCTACCGGCCACTTCGCTCATCGGGGTAAGCAGCGGCAGCGTTCTGTTCATAGTGACTGTTTCGTAGCCGATGGCAGTAACGCCGCTGTCTTTCAATGCTTTTGTCAATTCAGGATCCGCAGCCAGGTGCAGGTAAGTAAATAAAATCAAACCTGGGCGGAAGTATTTATACTCGCTTTCCAGCGGTTCTTTAACTTTTAAAATCATTTGTGAATCAGCCCAAACCTGCTCGGCCGTGTTGGTGATGAGTGCACCGACATCTGAGTACTGCTCGTCTGTGAAACCGCTCCCAATTCCAGCACCTTTTTCAATTAAAACGGCATGCCCAGCCTTTACAAACGAAACAACTCCCGATGGTGTAAGGGCTACGCGATTTTCATTGTTTTTTATCTCTTTCGGTACTCCAATAAACATTCCAATTCCCCCTTTTGGATTAAGTATAGAATGTTTATTGGAAAAATTCTTTGTACGGAAAATAGAAAGATATCGTTCCTTTTTGGGGAAATTCACAAACAAAGCTTGATGTCGATAAATAACATCATTTTCTCGCTTGGATCCTTGAGATTGATTTCTCCAATTTCACTAATTCGCTTGAGGCGATAGGTGAGCGTGTTCGGATGAACCACTAATGCCTTCGCTGCATCAGCCATATTGGCATCATGCTCCAGAAAAACCGCCAGCGTTTCAACCAGATTGGAGCTATGCTTTTTGTCATAATCCTGAAGCTTTTTCAACGCTTGATTTTCATAACCGTCTTTTTGATATTTTTCCCGAATCGTATCAAAAAGCTGATAGATCCCAAGTTTATGATAATAATAGGAACAAAGTGGGAATTTTTCTTTTGTTGATAGCACCGTCAATGCTTCATGATAGGCCTTTTTTATTTTTCGATAATCATGATAGATCGAGCTAACGCCCGGCTGAACGTTTGATATCTGATAGCGATCATTTAGGTTGCTTATTAACGTTTCAATAAAATGATCCAGTGCACTATACGATTTGGGCGGAGTCCCCAGCAAAATGAGCTGGTTTCCGTCAAACGTATAAAGCATTGTTTTTAATTGCTGATTGGTTTGCAAAAGATAGGTAATTTGCTGTTCTTCTTTTCTTGTGATTTTTTGGGGTATCTGGAATACCAGCACCACAAATGAAGAAGAAGGGAGCATATTTAAAGCTTTGAAGTGCTCCGCAATTTCGCCGCTTTCCGTTAAATGTCCTGTAAGCAGCTGCCAGAGAAATTCCTGCCCTCGGCCTTCCTTTTTCCGATAGCGGTGCAGTTCAATTGCCGCCGCCTCCGCCGCTTTTTTTAAAATGAACATTTGCATCTCATCGAACTTATTTTCGTTGTCCACTGCCCATATGAAGCCGATGACTTCCTTTTGTTTCCAAATGGAAATAGCGACTCGATGATAGAGACCGACTTCAACAATTGATTTTATGCGAATAGGCTCACGAGTGCTGAGCAGTGCGGGAATGGCCCCTTCCTTCCAAAGCTGATTGATGACGTTTTCGGGGACTCGGCGGCGAATAATCGTGGCAATCCGCGCAGGGTCCGTTTTTTCATCATGTTCACTGTAGGCAAGGAGCCGATGGTTGGCATCTTCAATGGTGATCGGGCACTGAAGTTCCAAGCTAATGGCCTCAGCAAACTCCTCCAGGCTTTCAAAAGATCGTTTAAAAGGATTATTCAACGTCGATCCCTCCGATGTGTTCTACTATAATTTTATACGATTTGGAACATATTTAAAGATTAATTTCATGCAGTTGAGGAGAGATGCGGATATCTGATCATGACTTACGGATATACGGAGGAATCGTGCGGATAAAATGGTAGAGTTCGCGGATATATGGAGGTGATGTACGGATAAAAGTTCACGGATATATGGCCCACCGCAGAAAAAAAGAAGTGAGATTGCTGCCAATCTCACTTGTTGTTTACCATCTGAACCGCTTTCCGTGAACCTTCTGATTCAATCAATCTCACTCCTTTTTGCACCTGCTCCAGCAGCCCAGGTACGGTCGTCAAATCCATCCCCCATAAAGATTGATTGGACAATATAGTTTGTACATAATTGGAAGAATGGTAGGCATCCGAAAAGGTTTTTAAAACCTCAGGCATATCAAATACCTTTGCATCTGTATGATCCTGCTTTCCGTAGATCACCAAGAGCCCCGATAATGCCAATGTAATTCGAACCGGTAACTTATTAAAACGCTCCGCATGTTTTAACAAAATCGGCAGGAGGCGGGCTTTATATTTGGAAACACTGTTCAAAGCGATGGAATCAAGATGATGCTCAATATATGGATTTCTGAAGCGCTCTTGAATGCCACCTGTGTAACTGATTAACTCATCTCTTGGCAGATCAAGCGACGGAACAATTTCATCGACCATTTCATGATCAATGAGCGGATAAAAGTCGGGATCGTTCATTAATTCTCCAACCGTTTTGGTGCCGGCCAGCCGTGCTAAACAAGCCATTGTCGTGTGGGGGCCATTTAATAAATACACCTTCCGATCGCGGTATGGCTTCAAATCTTCTGTTACCACCACGTTGAGGCCTGCTTTTTTAAGAGGCAGTTCTTCTTCTAGTTGTTTTGGACCTTCGATGACCCAAATTAAGAAGGGCTCGGTAGTGACAATCAGGTTATCTTCATAGCCCCACTCCTGGCACAGGATCTTGGCCCGATCTCTTGGATAACCAGGAACAATGCGGTCAACAAGGCTTGAGCAGAAGGTATTTTCAGATTCCAGCCAGTTAATAAAGTCTTGGCCTAGATTCCATTCGCTAGCATAGCGGTCGACAATTTTTTTCAATTCTTTTCCGTTATTTTCAATCAATTCACAGGGAATGATATAAAACCCCTTTTTGCCTGCTTTGAAACGGTGATACAGTAAGGCTGTCACTTTTGCCGGATAGCCTACTGGCGGCCGATCATTTAATTGATCTCCCTCATGATAGGAGATCCCTGCTTCGGTTGTATTTGAAAAAATAAAGCGGATGTTATCGTCATCGGCCAATTTCAAAAAAGCGTCATAATCTACATAAGGATTGATTCCATTGTTAATAGATGAAATAATTTCATGCGATTGGATATTTTGGCCGTTCACGATCCCTTCGAGGATAACTGTGAATAAATAATCCTGCTCCGATATTTTGTTGACCATTCCTCCAGCCAATGGTTGAATAATGGCTACGCCGCCCTGGAAAAGCCCTTGTTTGTTCATTTGCTGGATTTGCCAATCAATAAAGGCACGCAGAAAGTTACCTTCACCAAACTGAATACATTTCGTTGGATAATTTGGTAAATCCTTCACATATGATTTTGTTAATTTCTCCACTAACAATGCCCCCAATTATCATGATTTCGGTTATATCATTTACCTTCAGGTCTTATAAAATGCACTTTTTTAAATGTAGATTTTTAAGAGAATAATAGTGTATTTTTCACCGAATTTTAATAATTATCTGATATATTAAAAATATAAATATTTTAAAGTTTTAGAGGAGTCTTTACAAAATGAACAGATTAAAAGCTATTATTTGCTTTTTACGCAAGCATCATAAGTATGACTACTACACTGATACATGTATTACATGTGGAAAAAAGGCATCGAGAAAGAGATAAAGAATTTTTTGGACGTGAAAAATTTCACGTCTCTTTTTTTTTGGAAAAAGGATACCTCTATACGAAACAATAAAATTATCATACTATACAAAGTGAGAATAGTTTCATATGTACATGAATACTATTTTTGAAGGATTGTAAACATGAAACCAGAAGAGGTAGATAATAATGGGGAACATTGTGAATTACTACCATATTTTAGAGGTATCTTATCATGCAACTTCTGATGAAATTAAGGAAGCTTACCGAAAAAAGGCAAAGTCCTATCATCCAGATAAAGAAAATGGAAATGCAGAGCTTTTTAAAAAAATAAAAGAGGCCTATGAAGTCCTTCGAAATAGTGAAAAAAGAAAAGCGTATGATGATTTACTTTTTACCAAAACGGCCAATCGTCCACAACCGCAATCTAATACAACTGTCATAAGATTAAGGGGAAGAAGCCGGAAAAAGGTATTCCTTTCATCCTTAACGATCAATGCTGCAATTATCTTAATTGGAATGCTTGCGAAGAAAAGGTAAGCAACAATTAAGAGTTTTGTGAAAATTTGTTGACAGTTTTACCGAACAGGTGTAACGTAGTTTTTAGTTGAATATTTGAGAATGATTCTTATCCAGAGAGGTGGAGGGACTGGCCCTTTGAAACCTCGGCAGCGGACTTATGAAGTACTGTGCCAATTCCAGAAGCGTGATTTGCTTGGAGATAAGAAGAGAATTTGGTACGTAAATGCCCCCTCTTCTTATTTTTAAGAAGAGGGTTTTTAAATTAAATAGAAAGTAGGAAAATATCTATGGCAACAACACTCGTAAAAGCACCATTTAAAGCAGACATTGTAGGTAGTTTTCTAAGATCACAGCAGATTAAAGAAGCAAGGGAAGCATTTGTGAACGGTGAAATTGACCAAGCTGCCCTAAACCTTGTTGAGGACCAAGAAATTGAAAAGCTTGTCCAAAATGAAATTGAAGCAGGTCTTAAATCAATCACGGATGGCGAATTCAGACGTGCATGGTGGCACTTGGACTTTTTAGCAGGCCTGGAAGGTGTGGATTGGTTTGAATCTGAATACATCAGCCATTTCCAAGGGGCGAAAACAAAAAATACAGCCATTAAAGTAGTGGGAAAAGTGGACTTCAATGATCATTATATGATCGAACACTTCAAGTTCTTAAAACAGGCTGTTGAAAAATATGGCGACGGCACTCAAGTGGCGAAATTCTCAATTCCAAGTCCTAACATGCTATTCACTCGAATCCAAGGTGATGAGTATTATAATGGGAACACCGAGCAGCTTGTTGCGGATACTGTAGCTGCATACCAAAAAGCAATTCAAGCATTCTATGATGCAGGCTGCCGCTATTTACAATTGGATGATACATCATGGATTGATTTCGTATCTGATGAGCGTATCCAAGCAGTCGTTGAAAAAGAAGGCAAGGATGTACAAGATATCATCGAAACTAGAGTACGTTGCTTAAATGAGGCTATTTCGAAAAAGCCTGCGGATCTGTTAATCACGATGCATATTTGCCGCGGAAACTTCCGCTCTACTTATATTACAAGCGGTGGATATGATAAGATTTCCGATGCGATTTTTGCTAACTTAAATGTAGACGGACTTTTCTTGGAATATGATGATAACCGCTCAGGTGATTTTGAACCATTAAAGAGCTTTAAGGATGGAAAAACGGTTGTACTGGGATTAGTTACTTCTAAATTCCCTGAACTTGAAGATCCTGACAAAATCAAGGCTAGAATCAAAGAAGCAAGCGAATCGATTCCATTAGAAAACTTAGCGTTAAGCCCTCAATGTGGATTTGCCAGCACAGAAGAAGGTAACGTGTTAACCGAAGAGGATCAATGGAATAAAATCAAACACATCGTTAAAATTGCGAAAGATGTTTGGGGCACTCTCTAAAAAATCAAACACCCTCCTTCCAATACGGAAGGAGGGCTTTTCTATTATTGGTATTTCTAGTAAAAGGCAAAACATGCAACCTCCCCCGAAAAAGGTGCAAACGTTCATAAAAATCGTGCAAAGCTCTCCGAAAAACGTGCAAGGTACTGCGGAAAACGTGCATCCCCCTGCTACGCCGTCAAATAAATGAAGGTTCTGTTACATCTATCCCCGCATTATTGATATATTTGCGGGGAGTATTACAATTATCCTTGTGAAATGTTTAACAAACCTAAAAGTTCCATACATAGTAAGGGAGCAATCAATATGGATTCCAAATATATCAATCTATTTAACCCGATAAAAATTGGAAAGCTCGAAATCAAAAATCGTTTTGCAATGGCCCCAATGGGTCCGCTTGGATTGGCGGATGCCGAAGGTGGCTTTAATCAAAGAGGAATTGATTATTATGTTGAAAGGGCGAAGGGCGGCACGGGGCTGATTATTACTGGTGTCACCTTTGTGGATAATGAAGTAGAGGAGCATGGGATGCCGAATGTACCTTGTCCGACCCATAATCCTGTTCAATTCGTTCGTACATCACGAGAAATGACAGAACGGATCCACGCCTATAATGCGAAGGTATTTTTACAGATGTCAGGCGGATTCGGGCGGGTGACTATTCCAACTAATTTAGGCGAATTTCCTCCTGTTGCGCCATCTCCGATTCAACATCGGTGGCTTGATAAAACCTGCCGCGAGTTAACGGTAGAAGAAATCCGTTCCATTGTAAAAAAATTCGGCGAAGGAGCCTTCCATGCTAAACGTGCTGGCTTTGACGGTGTGCAAATTCATGCTGTACATGAAGGCTATTTAATTGACCAATTTGCCATTGCTTTATTTAATCAGCGTAAAGACGAATATGGCGGAAGCCTGGAGAATCGGCTGCGTTTTGCCAGAGAAATAGTCGAGGAAATCAAAGCGGTTTGCGGCGAAGATTTCCCAGTTACCATGAGATACAGTCCGAAAAGCTTTATCAAGGATTTGCGCGATGGTGCCCTTCCTGGGGAAGAGTTTGAGGAAAAAGGACGTGACATTGAGGAAGGAATCGAGGCAGCCAAGCTGCTGGTTTCCTATGGCTACGATGCGCTTGATGTCGATGTTGGTTCCTATGATGCCTGGTGGTGGAGCCATCCGCCAATGTATCAAGAAAAAGGACTGTACCGCCCGTTCGCCAGATTAATGAAGGTAATGGTTGACGTTCCGATCATTTGTGCTGGCCGAATGGATAATCCAGATATGGCTGCGGAAGCGATCGAAGAGGGAATCTGTGATATGATCAGCCTTGGCCGCCCGCTCCTGGCAGATCCGGATTATGTAAATAAATTGCGGAGCGGAAGATTGGCTGAAATCCGGCCATGCATCTCCTGTCATGAAGGCTGTATGGGCAGGATTCAAGAATATTCTTTGCTCAACTGCGGGGTGAATCCTCAAGCAGGCCGAGAGCGAGTAACGCAGCTGAATCCTGCCGCACCGAAAAAGAAGGTCCTGATTGTTGGTGGAGGGGTTGCCGGCTGTGAGGCAGCAAGAGTTCTTGCCCTAAGGGGTCATGAACCTGTCCTTTATGAAAAATCAAGCCGCTTGGGCGGTAACTTGATTCCTGGAGGAGCACCTTCGTTTAAGGAAGATGATCTTGCACTTGCTGCGTGGTATACGGACGAATTAAAAAGATTACATGTCCCTCTCCATTTAAATGAGGAAGTGACAAAAGCGTTTATATTACAATATAAAGCGGATGCTGTGATCATCGCCACAGGCTCAACTCCAAAGGTATTTAGTCTTGGAAACGATGAGAAGGTCTTTACCGCAGCAGATGTGTTAACGGGAGTTAAGCAGGTTGGGAAAGAGACCGTTGTGGTCGGCGGTGGACTCGTTGGCTGCGAGACAGCTTTGCATCTGGCCCAACAAGGCAAAAAAGTAACCATCGTGGAAGCTCTCGATAAACTCTTGGCAGTCAATGGACCATTATGTCATGCCAATAGTGATATGCTGGAAAAATTAATTCCATTTAACGGAATCGAAACCATTACTAATGGAAAAGTGACCAAATACGAAGATGGAAAAGTAGAGGTGCAAACAGCCGAGGGCAGCCAAACAATATCATGTGACAGTGTCGTTCTTGCTGTAGGCTACCAAGAAAATAAGGGATTATTTGAAGACTTACAATTTGAAATCCCAGAAATCTACCTTTTGGGAGATGCCCGCAAAGTAGCTAACATCATGTATGGCATCTGGGATGCATTTGAAGTAGCAAGTCATATTTAATACTTAAAGACGTGTGCCTGCACACGTCTTTTTCTATCTTCAGAGATACCGATTTTTTAACAAAAGTCTGTAAATGAAACTAATTTTTTTGATGACACCTTACGTTTCATAATAATGAATCGACTTATAGAGAAGTCCAATAAGTACTTCTCTTTTCTTTTAGCTTCCTTCTAGTAGAATTCTACTAGAATAGCGACTAGTAATATCGGAAATTTAGTAAAAAATCAAGGGAAATACTCCCAATTTTCTTGCCGACATCGACATATTGTAGGAAAATAGGGTAAAATTAGTCCATATATAGAACGTTAAAGAAAAAAGGTTATAACGAAATAGACAATAATAATTAGGTAAAAAGTTAATAGTCAACTTCACCGTTCAAGACGAGTTTCTTCTATCTTTAAATAATCTAACCTACAATATACGGGGAGAAAATTATGGTAAAAACAATAATTGAACAAAATACCGGCCAATGTGTTGTGAAAAGTCAGTTACAATATCCTGAAACGATCAATGAACGTGAATACAAGGCCATTTCCGATGGATTAGTCGAAGGTCTTATTCCATTATGTACTGAAAAAAGTAAAGCTGAGGTCGTATTGAAAAGTACACTAATTGGTATGGTGTCACTAGAATCCTATCTGAATAGTATTGTCAGTAAAAGCATGTTTTTAAATGTGGTCACTCAATTGATCAGGATTATAAAGGAATGCGAAAATAATTTGCTGAATATTGGAAATCTATTGTTGGATTGCCGCTATATCTTCGTTGATCCAGAAACGAAAAAAGTGAATTGTATTTTCTGGCCAATTATTAACAATCAACATCCCTATGTGTGGTCTGACTTTTTTCAGGACCTTCCCTATCAGGCTGTATTTTCTAAAGACGAAAGTCGTGCTTATGTCTCGCAATACTTAAACTATTTTAAACACAGTATCCCTGTATCGATTAATCGTTTTGAAAGATTAATAGCAGCCATAAAGGAAAACAAACCAGATTCAACAGTGCTCGAGGACCCTTGGCTGATTTCAGCAGAAGGATATGCTGCCGGTACGGGCGTAAAACAAGCACTGTATTGCCAAAACTGTGGAAATGAATTTTGGGAGGCAGCTAATTTTTGCGCTGCCTGTGGTTCGCCAGTAGAGGATGGTAAACCTTCATCGATCAAATACCTGGACATTTCCGAGGTGCTAGGAATAGGAGGAAACCAAAGTTCGAGTGATACGGCCGTATTAGATACGAAGGAATTTGATAGCGGGACAACCGTACTTGGTGCAGCTGAAGAACCAGCATTTCCATTTTTGATTAGGGAAAAAACGCAGGAAAAAATCTTTGTGGACAGACAAACGTTTCGGATTGGAAAGGACACGCAGCACAGCGATTATGTTGTTTCATATAATAACGCGGTTAGCCGAAAGCATGCTGATATTATTACAAGGGATCATCGCTATTATATTATTGATAATCATTCAACCAATAAAACATATGTAGAAAATGGCGTGATTCCTGCGAATAAAGAGATTGAGATTTTTTCAGGCACAAAATTACGGCTCGCAAATGAGGAATTCATTTTTTATCTTTAAGCAAGGAAGGTTCCAAAAATGGACGTTTTGTCTGCAGTATTTACTGATGTTGGGAATCGAAAATCAACCAATCAAGACAGCTTGTGTTTAAAGATTGCAGATACATCTGTCGGAAAGGTTGTCTTAGCTGTAATTTGTGACGGTATGGGGGGACTTTCTAAAGGGGAAGTGGCCAGTGCAAGTGTGGTCCATGCTTTTTCCGAGTGGTTTGAAAAAGAGCTTCCGGCACAGCTGGTAAAAAAGGATTGGGACGATATTCAGGATCGCTGGGGGCGGCTGATGAAAGAACAAAACCAGCGAATTGCTGATTATGGAAGAAAAATAGGGGTCCAGCTAGGGACGACATTGACTGCCCTGCTCTTAATCGATTCACAGTATTTGTTGATTGGACATGTCGGGGATTCACGGGTCTATCGGATACAAGATCAATTAGAAATTTTAACGGAAGATCAAACATTAGTGGGCAGGGAGATTAGAAAAGGCACATTAACTCAGGAGCAAGCGAAAACGGACCCGCGAAGAAATGTTCTGTTGCAGTGTATCGGTGCTTCAAAAATCGTTGAGCCGCAATTCTTGTACGGAAAACCTGTGCCAGGTGAAGTTTATCTGCTTTGCTCCGATGGTTTTCGTCATGAGATTACCGAGGATGAGATTTTTCAGGCATTCTTACCGGAACTGTTAATCGATGAAACTGTGATGGAGCATGGGATCAAAGCAATGGTTGAACTTAATAAGCAAAGACAGGAAAAAGATAATATCACTGCTGTGCTTATTAAAATTTTGTAAGGATGGGGATTCCCTTTGGCGGCAATTGGTTCTGTTATCGAAGGTAAATACGAAATATTAAAGCTGATTGGCCAAGGCGGGATGTCAAAGGTTTATCTCGCGATGGATAAACGCCTTAACAAGCAGTGGGCAGTAAAAGAAATTGAAAAAAAAGGCAGAGATCAACATAGCGAAGTCATTATTCAGAGTGCGATTGCCGAAGCGAATCTGATTAAGAAGCTTGACCATTCTGCATTGCCGCGGATTGTGGATATTATCGACAACGGCCAAGTCATTTATGTCATCATGGACTATATCGAAGGGGAACCGCTCAGTAAGATCATCGACGAGTACGGTGCCCAGCCCCAGGAATTAGTGATTGATTGGGCGAAGCAGCTTTGTGACGTACTAGACTATTTGCATACGCGGACACCTTCGATCATTTATCGGGATATGAAGCCTGCAAACGTGATGTTAAGGCCTGACGGTAATGTAAAATTGATTGATTTTGGGATTGCCAGAGAATACAAAGAACAAAATCTAACGGACACGGTAAGTTTGGGAACAAAAGGATACGCCGCCCCTGAACAGTTCGGAGGTAAAGGACAAACGGACGCACGGACCGATGTCTATTGCCTTGGCGTTACGTTGTATCACATGGTGACAGGACAAAATCCTTGCGAACCGCCTTATAAGTTATATCCAATCCGCCATTGGAATCCGCAATTATCCGGCGGGTTAGAAAAAATTATTCAAAAATGTACCCAGTTGAACCCTGATGACAGATTTCAATCATGTGCAGAAGTGTTATATGCGCTTCATCATTATGAAGAAGCGGATGATACGTATCGGGCCAAACAAAAGGCGAAGCTTCGCAACTTTAGTATCGTGGCTGGGGCAGCTTTGTTCTTTTTACTAATGGGAATTACAGGGCAGGCAATGGAAACCCATACGAATAATGATCATTACAGTCAAATCATCCAGACTGCCGAAAAAACGAATGATGATGCGATTAAAATTGATTATTATTTGCAGGCAATTGAGATTAAACCTACTGTGAATGAAGCCTATCTAGGGTTACTAGATGCCTTTAAAAGCGATGCTAATTTTACGGTTGGCGAAGAAGAAAAGCTGAAAAATAAAATTACCCCCCATCTCATGGATTTCCGTAAAAACCCCGACTATGCCGACCTTGCCTTTGAAATCGGAAAAACCTATTGGTATTACTATGATTATGGTCGAACCAAGAACAGCGACAACCAGATTACAAGAATGAAAAGCTCGATTCAATGGTTTGCTGATGCTGTTCAGTATGGCTCGAAAAACAACAGTTTTCATGAAATGGCAATTGTATACAGAGATATCGGCATATTTAACCGTGATATTACTCTCCATATTGATGAAGCATCGGATAATGGCCTCTATCGTCCATATTGGGAAAATATCAAAAAGCTTAACAAAACGATTGAAAAAAAACCCAATGAAAATGAGATTGTGAAACTTGAACTCTATAAATTAACGATGGATGCGCTCGAAACCTATTCAAGAAAGTATAAATGGGATGGGGTCAAAGAAAGTGACCTTCTTTCTGTTTATCAATCTGTGAAAAAGAGTACCAAGAACGTCGAGGTAACCACCGATAAAACGCAAGCGATGAAAAATGAAATCGTCAATCGCTTCGGTGAAACAGAACGGGCAATTGAGCTGGCATATCGAAAGGAGTAGGAGGGATTAGTATGGATGCAGCAGTTT
>JAUZQA010000539.1 GCA_030705665.1 Bacillota bacterium | reverse complement strand
CCTGATGCCAAAAGCTCATTAATTTCCAAAGATGGCACCACTTTAATGGTTAGCTACAAGCTTGATAAGAAATCTAGAGAAATCGATGTGATTAAGAAAGAACTAGATAGCAAACTTAGTAATGTACCAGTTAAGTATTATCTTAGTGGTGAAGACTTTATCAATAATGACTACCTGAAAGCATCACAATCGGGTGTTGAAAAGAGTGCTGCATTGACAGTGATCTTTATTTTGGTGGTATTAATCATTGCATTCAGATCTTTGGTCACACCATTGATATCCTTAGTAGCAGTAGCGTTTTCCTATCTATGTTCGATGGGAATTGCTGCTCAATTAATTGATAAAGCAGGATTTCCCATCACGAGTCTCACCCAGATGCTTTTGGTGCTGATCCTCTTTGGTATCGGCACTGATTACAATATTCTTTTGTTTAATCGATTTAAGGAAGAACTGGCGCATGGACATTCTATCGACGATTCGATCGTCAACACCTATAAAACAGCTGGTAAAACTATTGCCTACAGCATACTTACAGTATTTATTGCTTTCCTGGCTCTTGTTTTTGCGGAATCACCAATTTATAAATCCGGTGTTGTTGTCGTAATCGGTTCCACCATTCTATTGCTGGAGATTTTGACCTTAACTCCTTTTGTCATGAAGGTACTGGGCAAAAAACTTTTCTGGCCATCGAAGAATGTATTTGGTCATAAGGAAAACAAATTCTGGGGTGCTACATCATCCTTTGCTGTCAAGCATCCTATTATATCAATTATCGTGATCCTTTTGATCATAGGGCCAATGGTGTATTTACATCAGGAAAAGCTCAACTTTGATACCATTAAAGAGCTTGGAAACGCCTATCCTTCATCACAAGGGATTAATATCGTTGCAGACCATTTTGGAAAGGGTCAGGCAATGCCGGCTACTGTAGTGATTGAAAATAATAAAGCTCTTAATAATAATGATTCGCTTGCGGTTATTGATAATATAATGACGAGACTTAAGAAAATGCAGGGGGTAAAGCTTGTCTCTTCCGTAACACAGCCTCAAGGCAAACCTATTGATGGTTTTTACATTAACGGTCAAATGGGTTCAGTTACAGGCGGATTATCGAAAACTCAAAATGGCGTGGACCAAATCCATGACGGATTGCAGCAGGCTCAAGATAAACTTGGTTCCGCCGACTTTTCTAAGGTAGGCCAAATGGTTGATGGTACCGCAAAGCTGCAAAATGGCATGACTGCTTTAACCAATGGTTTACAACAAATCCAAAATGGAATTGGGAATAGTTCAAGTAATCCGCAAACGATAAGTAACGGTCTTGCCGCCATTCAAACGAATCTTTCAAAAATGAGCAGCGGTGTCGCCCTTTTGGCAGATAATTATGGGAAAATGCAGGCTGGATATTCGCAGATGGGCACCAGCTACCAGCAAGCAGCCCAGGCTCTGCTTGGTGTTAAAAGTGCATTGTCGCAAATGCAAGTAATGGTAACTGCTTTAGGCAGCAGCTATTCAAATTCGCAAACTGACCCTAACTATCTTGGATTAAAGCAAACGATCGATCAGGTATCATCTTCATTAAGTCAAATCACACCTGAAGGGATACAAACATTAAACGCGAATTACAATGCAGTAACAGCTGGTTTTGGTACTGCAAATCAAAACCTGGCCACCATGAGCAGCGGCTTGTCGCAAATGGCAGATGGTTTGAAGAAACTTGAAGACGGGCTTAGTCAAGCATCTTCAGGAATCGGTACAATCGTTACAAATATGAATAGCGTAACCGATGGACTCGGACAAATGAAATCAGGACAGCAGCAGCTTGCCGATGGACTTATCGGATTCAGTGCTTTCGGGCAAAAGCTTTCAGATGTTAACGGCGGATTAAAGCAAATCTCAAATGGACTTGGACAAACGAATGGTTTCTTATCGCAGCTTAATACAAATAAAACTTTCTTCATTCCAAAAGAAGCATTAACTGACAAGAACTTTAAAAAATCCTTAGACGTGTTCATGTCCAAAGATAAAAAAATCACAAAGATGACGGTCGTATTAAACGCTGATCCATATTCGAAAGAAGCATTAACGACGATTAATAAAATAAATCAAACTGTTTCCGACGGCCTTAAAGGAACCGCTCTTTCCAAGGCAGCATCCGGAGTGACAGGACCAAGTGCCACCACAAATGATATGAATAATATATTAACCCGAGATTTAAATAAAACTACAGTTATCGTCATTATCGGTGTATTGCTAGTCTTGTTCTTTGTCATAAGGTCTTTCTGGACACCGGTATTCATTACGGCATCCCTTGTAGGTGCTTATTATGCTGCCATGTTCATCATTAACTTTATTTTCTTGGATGTGAAGAAGCTTGAAGGTATTTCATCCTTTGTTCCGTTCTTCTCCTTCATCATCATTGTAGCCCTGGGAGTAGATTACAGCATCTTCTTAATGATGCGTTTTAAGGAATACCCTCATATGTCACCAAAAGAGGCAATCGTTAAAGCATCAAGAAATATCGGCGGTGTCATCACATCGGCAGTCATTATACTTGGAGGTACTTTTGCAACACTAATGCCTTCTGGAATCCTGCTTTTGGCTGAATTGGCCATCGCAGTCATTACTGGTCTGATTGTGCTTTGTTTTATCATGCTGCCAATCTTTGTACCAGCAATGATTGCCCTGCCTGATGCACTTGCAAATGTATTTGCCAAGAAAAAGGAAAATTCAATTTTAGAAGAAGAAGTTATTTAAGAAACATAGAAGCCGGCTCTCTTTTCCTAATTTTTAGGATTGAGCCGGCTCTTTTTGTTCTGCTGCCTTAAATAGGCGTGGCTTTAGATGGGTGATAAGGTTTTTGCCTTTTGCTGGAGTTGCCCCCATCGTTCAAGGAAATGATCTGGTTCTAAAGGAGGACTATAGAGATAGCCTTGCACATGTGTACATCGTTTCTTTTGCAAAACATTCCTTTGTTCTGCTGTTTCGACTCCTTCTGCAATCGCATCAAGCTGCAGGTGCTTTGCCATAGAAATAATCGTGGAGACAATTGGATCATCCTGTTCATCTTCTCCGAGGTCCCTAATAAAGGATTGATCAATTTTCAGGCGGTCAATCGGGAGATGTTTTAAGTAATTAAGAGAAGAATACCCGGT
>JAUZQA010000538.1 GCA_030705665.1 Bacillota bacterium | reverse complement strand
TGCCGGTAACCAAGTTGGTTGCACCAGGACCCGAAGTGGCAATACAAACTCCTACTTTTCCAGTTGAACGGGCATACCCGTCTGCAGCATGGACAGCTCCTTGTTCATGTCTGGTCAAAATATGTTTAATCCCCGGACTGCTTACCAGCGCATCGTATATGTAGAGGACATTTCCTCCTGGATATCCAAATACATAATCGACACCCTCCATTTCCAAACAACGCAATAAGGCTTTAGATCCTGTTATCATTTCATTATTTTTTGATATCTCCATATTAAATGCCTCCTTAAAAAAAATAACCCCTTTCATCCAAAAGTCACCACAGTAAAACTGTATGCCTTAGGGACGAAAGGGGAGAGTTTCCGCGGTACCACCCTGGTTCACTGGGACCTTGCGATTCCAGCCTTATGAGGTAAGAATGATCCTTACCTGCGGCCCGATAACGTGTGCCAATCCGTTTGAGTCTACTAATCATTTCATTGACTTTCTTTCAAATGCTCCGAGATGACATCATACCTAGGATTATGACAAAGGTCTCAGCAATTCCTTTGCTCTCTGGACATAGTGGCCTGGGTACTCTTTCTCTTCATCGCCTATAATCTATTAACATATAAAAACCCCTTTCATCCCTAAAGCAGACAGATGACTCTGCCTAGCCTTAGGGACGAAAGGGGTAAATTTCCGTGGTACCACCCTGATTCACTGGAACCTTGCGATTCCAGTCTCATGAGGTAAAGGTTTGATCTTTACCTGCAGCACTTTAACGTGTGCCAAACCGTTTTGAGTCTACTAATCAAACCTAGAATGGTTTAACTTTCTTTCAAAAAGCTCCGAGACGACAATGATACCTGGGATTATGGCAAAGGTTTCAGCAATTCCTTTGCTCTCTGAACATAAGAGCCATGGTACATTTTCTCTTCCACGCAATAATAATTTAATTATATTATTAGCACAACTTTCCTAATTTTGCAAATATTATTTAAAAATTTCTTTTGAATGAATCGTGAACAATTGTGAAATTATGAGCATAAAAAAATAAAAGTGCTATAATGAAGGCGAAAATAATATTCATCTTGTTTGTACATAAATGTAAAGCCATTCAAGAGGAGATATTCAAAATGAAAATAAATGCTGCCGAACAAATACAAGAATCCGTTGTTGAACGTTTACAGAAAGAAAAAGAACTGCAGGATCAAATGAAATTTCTTACACGAAGATCTATTTTTAAAAATATTGAACGGGTGAAAAGTTCTAAACTGCCATATAGAATCAAGAGACAAATTGACGGAATTCAAGAATTTGAAACCCTAAATGCCATACTGGGTGAAATATGGAATGTTAAAGATTTTGAAAAGATAGAGGCAATTATTGATAAATATGATTGGCTTGAGGAAATAAAGCGGCTGGAAGAGGAATGAGCATTCATCTTGGTATTAATATACTTATAGGAACACAACTTGGAAATCTGCTGCATATGAAAAGACTTTGAAAGGAAATTTCGTATTATGTAAAATAAAAGCTGCCAATAATGCTATGTTGGCAGCTTTTGTTAATAAACTAATCTGCAGACTTATTCAGGTTGTAGAAAAAGTCCACTAGTATTATTAAACGAAATTAAAACCCATATGGCATTGTTGGACAGCAAGGGTTAACAGGGCACCCGCACATTGTATGGGTTTCACAGCATTCATTTACGCATGATTCTGTGTGTGGAAAATAATGTTGATGATTAACATGAAGCTTATTGACTGTTGTCGTATGTGAAGGATGGACATGTGAGACTACTTTATTAAATAAATTTGTTTTTACATATTGTTGTGCAGGGTCTACTGTTCCCGGATCATACTGAGTTGGGAACGCTTGAGGCGGGCAGTAAATTGGAGGGTGTCCACATCCCTGTGGTGCACCATATTGGCCTTGCATCATTGGTGAAGGAAAACCACCAAAACCAGCATACTCATTTCTTTTCATTTAAATAACCTCCATGTGAATTTGTCTTGTTATATCATTAGTCTATGTCGACTTTTGTTTTTCGGACTAGTCGAGAAACCTAATTTTGGAAGTCGGAGGTTATTTATATTTTATAAAAATAGCTACCTAATTTGGCAGCCATATTCGTTTCCGTATAAGATTTCAGTGACTGAACTTTATCTTATAATTGACAGTATTGAATCGGGCACCGCTCGCAGTCTATTTCATTCCGTAAATAATCGAGGTCCATTACAAGAATCTTTCCGTCAACAATGTCAATAATCCTATCTTTTTTCAGATCGGAGAATAATCGGGTAACGCCTTCTCTTGTCGTTCCAGAAAAGTTGGCGATATCGCCGAGAGTATACTTGAAATCAACAAGGATTCCATTATTCTTTTTCACTCCGAATGTATTTGTCATCCGAATAATCGTAGAGTATACTGCTCCTTTTTTCCCGCATAAGACTAAATCGCGGAACTTTGTTTCATTAATTTTATTATATAAGTTATTGGATTTTATAATTTCTAATGCAAGCTCTCGATCTTCGAAAAATATTTTCTCAATTTGTTTTTTATCAACAACAAAAACTTCACTATTTTCCAGTGCTTTTGCCGAAAAAACCTGGGCTGCATTTTTATCAAACAGCGTATGGTCGCCAATTACATTGCCTTCAGTTACATATGATAAGTAAAATTGTTTGCCTTCCGGTGTTTCTCTTGAGATAACGAACTTTCCGGAGGTAACAAAATAGAAGGAATCCGCTTTATCTAGTTGGTGATACAAAAATGTATTCCTTCTTATCCGAAGCTGCACGCCAATCTGTTTAACGAAATGAGCTAGTAAAGTTTCTTCCTTTGCAGCAACTCTTTGTGTGTACATTTTTAATCACGCCCTTGTTCGATTGGTTATTTTTAATTATAGATTTATCACTATTAATATAGTGTTAAATCGATTATTTTTCACAAAGTTGTCGTAAAAGATTGAACAACTTGTGTCATCTTTTCATACCAAAAAAGACGTCCCCGTAGGAACGTCTTTAGACGATCTTTTTTATTGGTTACATGAACTTTTTTTAATTCCCTGCCATATGAGTTTCCTGTGTTACATTTCCTTTTCGTTTCAGTTTATTCCAACCTACAGTAACTCCCTTGATCGCCGATAAGATCGATTTTATGACGACATAAG
>JAUZQA010000537.1 GCA_030705665.1 Bacillota bacterium | reverse complement strand
CTTCAGGTGTTTGGATGCTTCTTTACTTAGGATGTATGATTTTGATTTCCTATATTGGAAGTGAGAAGTTCGGCGGAAAAAATATCATTCCATTTGGCTGGGATATGCTGGTCATCGCATGTTTAGCGCTTGGCTTCTATTTTTGGGGAGTGAAAAGCGGGATTCAAACAGAATACATGGATGAGGCAGAAGAAATCAATAAAGAAGTAGCCTAGATATAGCGATTTGCGAAAGTTGAAAGAAAACATGGTTGTTGGATGACCATGTTTTTTTGTAGATCTTACAGTTAATCTACTATTGACAAAGATACTGAATTATCATAATATTTAAATTAGTTCATAGATAAAGAGCTTCCCTCTTTATTATCCTGAACAATTGATGGATTGTTAATAAAAAACTGCCTAATTTCGTCCTATCTTCTTAGCAGAAGAGAAACCCACGAACCAAAGCCAGTTTAAACTACCTTTTTGTGGTTTAGACTGGCTTTTTTATTTTTTCAAAAGGAGGGATTGTTGATGGCCGGTGCCCTAGCAGGCGTCAGGATTCTTGATTTGACAAGGGTTTTGGCGGGCCCCTTTTGCACCATGATTTTAGGTGATTTAGGTGCTGAGGTAATTAAAGTAGAGGGGACGTCCAATAAGGATGATACCCGTGCCTGGGGGCCGCCCAATGTCGGTGGGGAAAGCGCTTACTATCTTTGTGCTAACCGAAATAAACAGGCAATCAGTTTAAATCTAAAAACAGAAGGTGGCAAGGAGGTTTTTAAAAAGCTAGTCGCTGCTTCGGATGTAGTTGTGCAAAACTTTAAGACTGGCACATTAGACAAAATGGGATTGGGTTATGAAGTCATGAGAGAGATTAACCCGCAGGTGATCCTCGCTTCGATCACTGGCTTTGGCAGCACGGGGCCCTATAAAGATCAGGCCGGCTACGATTATATTATTCAAGCGATGAGCGGGTTAATGAGTATTACCGGTGATCCTAACTCCGGTCCACAAAAAGTAGGAGTGGCAATTGCGGATGTGCTGACGGGTTTATACACGGTGATTGGGATCCTGGCGGCATTAAACGAAAGACGGGATTCGGGGCAGGGGCAGGAGATTGATATCTCGCTATTTGATTCCCAAATCTCTGCATTAGTTAATGTGGCGAGCAATTATCTGGTTTCGGGTCATCTACCAAAGAGGTTGGGTAATCAGCATCCCAATATCGTACCATATCAGACCTTCCCGACACTTGACCAGGAAATGGTGGTGGCTGTCGGAAATGACAAGCAGTTTGAACGGTTTGTCCGCATTCTTGAGCTGCCGGAATTAGGAAACGATGAGAAGTTTAAAACCAACTCAAAGCGAGTCGAACATCGTGAAGAACTGATTCCGATCATCCGTGAAAAAATGAAAACGAAATCGGCACGGCATTGGCAGGAGCTCATGCTGGAGGCGGGAATTCCAAATGGACCGATCAACGATATGGAGGTTGTTTTTCAAGACCCGCAGGTGCAGGCAAGAAATATGGCCTTTGAGATGCAGCATCCTACTGCTGGAAAAATTAAATTAGTCGGGAGCCCGTTAAAACTTTCTCGGACGCCAATAGAAATGAGAAGACATCCACCCCTTTACAGCGAACATACTAGGTTCATTTTAAAAAAAGTGGGATACACAGCAGAACAAATTAACGAAATGGAAAAATTAAAGATCATTGGAGGAATGGAAAATGATGAACTTTGCATTAAGTGAAGAACAAGAAATGGTAAAGAAAATGGTTCGCAGTTTTGTAGATAAGGAGATTATGCCATACATTCAGGAGTGGGATGCCAACCAGCATTTTGAAAAGGGAATCATGGAACGCATGGCAGATTTGAATTTAATGGGGGTGTGCATTCCAGAAGAGTATGGTGGAATGGGGATGGATTATAATACCCTGGCTATTGTTTGTGAAGAATTGGAACGGGGTGATACGGCATTCCGGACAGCGGTGTCGGTTCATACGGGATTGAACAGCATGAGCTTACTGCAATGGGGAAATGAGGAGCAGAAGCAGAAATATCTGGTTCCCCAAGCAAAAGGGGAAAAAATTGGTGCATTTGGCTTGACTGAACCAAATGCCGGTTCAGATGTGGCTGCCATGAAAACTACAGCAAAAAAGGAAGGGGATTACTATATTTTAAACGGATCCAAAACATGGATTTCCCTTTGTGACGTTGCAGATCATTTCCTTATTTTTGCGTATACGGATAAAGAAAAAAAGCACCATGGGATTTCCGCATTTATTGTGGAACGGACCATGCCTGGAGTTACAACACGAGGATTTAAAGGCAAATTAGGGATTCGTGCGGGCAATACCGGTGAAGTGTTTTTAGATAATGTAAAAGTGCCAAAAGAAAACCTCCTTGGTGAGGAAGGGGAAGGATTTAAAATTGCCATGGCCTCTTTAGATAACGGGCGATTTACCGTGGCAGCAGGGGCCTGCGGATTAACGATGGCCAGCCTTGAAGCCAGTCTTCAATATTGTCATGAACGTAAAACATTCGGCAAGGAAATCGGAAAGCATCAGCTTGTCCAACAAATGATTGCGAAGATGTCGGTTGGCTTGGAAAATTCACGGATGCTTGTGTATCGGGCAGGGTGGCTGAAAAATGAAGGGAAGCGGAACACCCGAGAAACCTCCATGGCCAAATGGTATGCCTGCGATGTTGCGTTTGAAGCAGCTAATGATGCTGTTCAAATCCATGGGGCATATGGGTATTCAAATGAATATCCCGTTGAGAGATATTTGCGGAATGCCAAAGCTCCGGTTATCTATGAAGGGACAAGAGAGATTCATACAATTATGCAGGGCGAATATGCGTTAGGCTACCGTGAGGACAAGCCTTTGGACAAGATGCTTCCTGCATGGCCGTTTACAAAGCAGGTCTCTGCTAATCGATCCTAGTATTTAAAAAAGATGCGCCAGTTAACCTAGTGGGGATGACTGGCGTTTCTTTTAATTTTTTTGAAAGGGAAATGTTGATTATTTTACAAGCTTATTGACGACCGAGAAGAAGAAAATACAGCTGTGTAGGTAGCCAATGCCAATAGGTCGACGAGGAGGTGCCCCTAACGATTCTTCTTAATTTGTTTGCTGTCATCGGGAAGGAAACAAAGAATATGGGCATGTCAATT
>JAUZQA010000536.1 GCA_030705665.1 Bacillota bacterium | reverse complement strand
TTTATGAGGCTGGATATCGTCGTATTAAGTATTATTCTTTATGCTCTTCTTGGAAAACTTTCAGACCTAATAGCAAAAATAGCGGAGAGAAAATTTTTAAAATGGCATCCGTCATATCAAAAATAGGAAGGAGGGGCTTGCTATGACCGTAAATAAAGAAAAAGAGTTGATTTTAGAAATAGCAAACCTGAAAAAATCATATGGCAATCAACCAGTTCTTCGCAATATTAATCTAAAGATTCAAAAAGGAGAATTTGTGGCCATTGTTGGGAAAAGCGGGTGTGGTAAAAGTACCTTGCTGCGTTTGCTAGCAGGACTTGAGACACCCAGTGATGGTGCTATTTTTACTAGAGGTCATCGTTTAGAAGGCAGAAATGTATCAGCAAAAATGATGTTCCAGGATGGCCGGCTTCTTCCCTGGAAAAAAGTCATCCAAAATGTAGGATTAGGCTTGAAAAATGATTGGCGGCAACGAGCTGAAAGTGTTTTGGAAAAGGTAGGATTACTGGACAGGGCAAATGATTGGCCAATCGTATTATCGGGAGGGCAGAAGCAAAGGGTGGCACTTGGCAGGGCATTGGTTCATGAACCGGAAATTCTATTATTAGATGAACCGCTTGGAGCTTTAGATGCTTTAACTCGTATAGAAATGCATCAGCTTATTGAAGATCTGTGGCTGGATAAACAGTTTACTGCAGTGCTTGTGACCCATGATGTAGAAGAGGCTGTAGCCCTTTCCAATAGAGTAATATTAATTGAAAATGGAGAAATTGTGATGGACCATCCTATTAAACTGCCATACCCAAGGCATAGGGATCATCCGATGTTTTCTCCAACAGTAAACCAGATTTTAAATCGTATCATGGGTAAAGAAAATTTAGCTAATTCAGGATTAAGACTAACCAAGAATTGAGTAGGACTTAATAGACGAAGGACATTACGTGTAACCGATCAATTCACTTAATTTTTTGATTAAAAGCCTACTATTCCAATGTGTTTTTATTTAAAACATAAATGAGAGGGGTATGAATATGGCATTGGTAGATAAAGAAAAGGTTGACTACATCTTAGCTTTGTTAAAAAAATTGGAATACGGTACTTTAGTTATTACCGTTCATGCAGGTCATATCACACAAATTGATAGTACAGTGAAAAATAGATTTGCTAAATAAAAAAGGTAACTATACTAACAAAAAGGGGATTTGAGCATGAGTAAATTGACCATAATTTCGGGAAGCCCTGCAGAACAAACACGGTTAAATGGGGTTTTAGACGAGATTGTAAAACAAGCGAAAAAGGAGAATCTTAATCCTGAAATCATTCAAATTCGCGAACTTCCTTCAGAAGATTTAATTCAAGCAAAGTTTGATAGTGAAGAAATTATTAAAGCAAATAAAAAGGTTGAGGATTCATCCATCATTATTATTCTAACTCCGGTTTATAAAGCTTCCTTTACAGGTGTTTTGAAGACCTATCTGGATCTGCTCCCGCAAAATGGCCTGGAAGGAAAGACTATTCTTCCGGTTGCTATTGGTGGAACATATGGGCATCTCCTAATGATTGATTACTCATTAAAACCAGTACTGTCTGCTCTTGGTGCAACGCATATTTTAAAAGGAGTGTTCGTTTTAGACAGCCAAGTAAAAAACTTAGGGAATAATCATTATGAAATTGATGAAGAAGCCAAAGATCGGATAGGCGCTTCCTTTAACCAAATAAAAACATCTTTAACACCTGACCATCATATCGTTTAGAAAAATACGAATTTAATTCGTCAGATAAAACCAACCAGTTCTCTGGAGGCTCTCAATTTAAGGCAGTAATCTCCTTAGTTGAGAGCCTATTTAAATAAAAGGAGACATAGGCTATGTCAAAGGCCACTGCTAAAGAATTAAAACAAAGCAAGTATCTTAATTTACCAGATTTACAATTTTTTCTGTGGTGCCAGCACCAATATAAGTTGAATAGAGGAGTATACAATACGATCGATGCTTGGCTTTATGATTATGGAATCGTATCAATCATCCATCGCCGTATTTACATTGTTGCATTTTTAAATTTTGTTAAAGAAAACGAATATTTGCAGGAGGCACATAAATTTATTCGCTTCGGAAACGGTGGCCTTGCAAAAAAGCTTCACCTATTTATGAATAGAATTGAGCGGTCAATTTGAAAATATGTTTTTTGACTTGAAGGCTTTAACAGCGGGATAGGATATTGTACCTTAAAAAAACTCTAGTATGAGATGAGAAAATTTTTTAGTTTCCTTGTTTGTTGTAAAAATTAGAAAAAGGTGTGGTTTATGTGGGTGAGGTATTTCGGAAAGCTGTAGAAGACAGGAAAAAAAGATTAATAGACATGTTAATTGCTTTCAATGTATATAAAAAAGATGATAAGCATCTTTTTGAATTAACACTTTCAGAACTTGAAAATGAATATAGAAAATCCCTTACAAACAGTCATCCTCACGGTGAATATGGATCAATCCATTGGATTGGTAAAAAGTCATAATATAAGTAACCTCGCTTAAAGATCAATTATTTTAAAAATGGTTAGGAATCTTGATAGGGGGATCTTTATGCATCATTGTGAAACAGAATTATGGATAAATGATTATTTAGATTTGTATCTATATGCAAAAAGTATAGAAGATTATTTATGGCAGCAGGAAATTATAGAAAAATTAAAAACCTACCATAAGATGGGAAAGAAAAAAATCCAATTGAATCATAAACCCATTAAAAAAGTATAGAGTTAAATACTAAAATACTGCGTACCATTTAACTTTCGTAAAGAGGCGGGTATTGAACTGAAATACTTAAGTGATTGTATGCAATTCCACAACCAATTTCACTCTCCTCAGTCCCAAAAAATGTTCGAAAACACTTCTAGTATTCGTTCTTCCCATATATATTTCATTGCTTAAAGCAGAATGGACATAACATGTAAAAGCCCTCTAGTTAAATACCAGAGGGCTGTAAAGTTTCAAATTACAAATATGGACTTTCGTGTTTCGCTTTCAACATATTCCAACGACGTTGGACTTCATTTTCAAACGATTTCAGCATTTCTTTGCTATTTTCGTTTAGCAAGTGCTTTGTTTTACCCATCATCTTTAACCAGCCTGATAATTCAATCCGTTTATTCTTTTCTTCCGGGTTGTAGGTGAG
>JAUZQA010000535.1 GCA_030705665.1 Bacillota bacterium | reverse complement strand
ACTACAACAGCATCATCAACTCCTGCACCTGCTGATACTAAACCTGCTGATACTAAACCTGCTGAACAAGCACCGCCTGCACCACCTGCTAAACCAGTTAACATCATCACTACTTTAGATGCAACTGATGTAGCTAATAATATTAAAGCTAATGCACAAAGAGATTGGCCTACCGATTATTCAGAACAAAAGTATATTATCGATGAACAGACTAAAGATTACAACCAATTAAAGGCAATCGTTATTGATACTCCTGAGAAAGAACAAATAATGAATCAAGCACATTCTGATTGGGGTTATGATTTCTCAGAAACATTATACATCTACAATGAACAGTTGAAAGCAATGAACGAACTCAATAAGTAATAAGTTATCAAAAGGGAATCTCTTCAGAGATTTCTTTTTTTATCGTTTAGGAAATTATAAATTTCTAGACCCGTGGATAACTGTTGGTTAAAATATCCATATAAAATAATGGGGTTGCTAGAATGGAACAGGAGAAAAGCAGAGTAATCAAGCGAATACTAAAAGATCATTTTGATGGTTTTTGGAAAATGTATTCTGGTGTTTTTCCTGCAACTTACCTTGAAGACATAAAAGCAACAATTGAAAAAGCCATTACATGTGGAACTGCCGATTTAGGTTATGCACGTTATGAGTGTTAGGGATGCGAGGGAGGATCCAAACCTCTTTTTGTTTGTTTCACTTGTAAGAGTCATTTTTGTCATAAATATGGAAAGAAATATACAGATGATTGGTCCGACAAACAACAGGAAATGATTTTTGATGTTCCACATCGTCATATGATATTTACAATTCCGAAGGAATTAAGAAATGTCTTCTTTCAGGATCGAAAAAAGTTAAATGCGTTGAGTAAGAAAGTGGCTGAAGTATTTCAATTTTATTATCAACGTAAAAGTAAAAAACGAGATTTACATGTTGGTGTTATAACTGTTATCCATACTTTTGGATGGGACCTTAAGTTTAATCCCCACATCCATGCATTAGTAACGGAAGGTGCTGTTGACAACCGAAATGAATGGGTACCAACTGGATTCATTCCTTATGAGTATCTAAGAAAATCCTGGCAAAAGGTTTTATTAGATTTATTGAAGTCGTGGTTTCCTGAAAATCTTCCGGTTAAAAAACTAATAGATAATCTGTATCAGCGTTATACAAAAGGGTTCTACGAGAATGCAGAATGAAAAATGAAAGATACAAAAGGTGCTGCCAAGTACATAGGAAGATACTTAGCTAGACCAGCTATTACTGAATATCGGATAGTAAAATACGATGGGAAAACTGTTCACTTTTGGTACGAAGATCATCAAACAGGAAAGAGAGTTGACGAAACACAACCTGTTTACCGGTTTCTATTCAACTTAATACAACATATCTCACCCAAGCATTTTCGAATGGTTGGTCGTTTTGGTTTATACAGTGAAAGATCATATAAAAAAGCTAATCAGGTGCTAAGTCTGCATGCATTCATGAGAACAAAACAATTATCATTATTACTAGAAAATATAAAGAAGAAGAAAACTTACCGCCAACGAATGATTGAAGCATTCGATAAAGATCCTTTCATTTGTCCTCATTGCCATCGAGAGATGGACTTAGTTGAAATATGGCATGCAGATTATGGATTCTTGTATCATTATATGGAGGATATGGAATCCGTAAAAAGTATCAGGAGGTATAATCTTGGGCAAAAACAAGGAACAGGATGAATTAAGTAAAGCATTTTTAGAATCGCTAGATAAGGACGACCCATTTGGTTTAAATGAAGAAATAAAAATAGTCATTTTTAAATGCTTGGATTGTGGTAAAGAAGATGAGGTTCCTGAATACGTTGTTGAAGAATTTCACTTTGATTTAAAGAAAGGTGAAGAAGTGGAAGTAGTATGCCCTTTTTGTAACGGCACAATGAGACGAGCGAGGAAAAACCCAAGTGAATAATTTTCACTTGGGTCGTGGTTTAAGTCGCGTTAGCGATTTTGTTCTTTCTAATTATTCATTTCCTGTACGTACAATAAGTACATCACATGGAGCGTATCTAGCGATATTTTCGGAAACACTGCCTAGAAAGAAACGTTCCACCGAATTTATCCCAGATGCTCCACAAACTATTAGGTCAATGTTGTTTTGTTTAGTGATACCCTTTGGAATAATATACTTTGGAGAACCATATTCAACTAAAAAGTCAACTTCTGAAACACCAGTATTAATAGCAGAAGTTTTATAGCTTTGAAGCATCTCAAATGCAAAACGCTCGGCAGTGTTTATAATGGTTTGGTCTAATCCTTCAAAAGAACCAAATCCTATTTTCTCGATGATATGGGCTAGTAAAAGCTTCGCATTATTGTCTTTAGCTATGTTTACAGCTTTTTCAAAAGCCCACTTTGCCTGTATTGAACCATCTAATGCTACTAAAATATTTTTATACTTAACCCCCATAAGTCATCGCCCTCCCACTATAATTATATATCTGTTTTAAAGTTTTTTATTAGAATTTTCATTCAATCATGTTTGACAAATTTTGAACGAGCAATAATAGGAACACACTTGTTTAAAGGGATTCATTTGCTTTATTTATTGCATTCACATCCTTCAATATCAACAATCAACCCATTACTTTTTGTCCGAGTTAGGCTGCGCTGAACATGGATGGTTTTAGTATAAAAATCAATATCACTCCGCTTTATTCCTAAAATAGTCAGCCTGAGCAGTCTTCAGTTTTATAAAATAACAGTCATAGTATATTCATTATGAGTGTGTTAGAATATCAAGCGTAATCTGGAGTATGATAACAAAAAATAAAGAATATTTATGGAGAAATTGAATGAGCAATAAAAATGATCAAATGATTAATAAAATATCACAAGAAATAAGTAGCTTCGCCACACAAGCCATGCTTTATGAAGTTGCCTGTTACCCATCACCGGGATTAGTATCGCCAATATCCAATGGTGCACATAAGGATATGGACTTCTTTACTTTTATCGATAGCACTTCAGTATTAAGTAAATATTTATCGCTATTTGTCCAAGAAGGATTTACAGATAACAGTTATAAAGATATCTTTAATAATATAAGAACTATTGGTATTGAAGCGGAAAATGACATGTTTAGTAAAACAAATGGTATAAATACTCATAAGGGCATGCTGTT
>JAUZQA010000534.1 GCA_030705665.1 Bacillota bacterium | reverse complement strand
TATGGATCGTTTTGATTGCCGCAAGCAGATTGTAAAAGACCTTCAAGAATTAGGCGTATTGTTTAAAATTGAGGACCATATGCACTCCGTCGGCCACTCTGAACGGAGTGGAGCGGTTGTTGAACCATATTTGTCAACACAATGGTTTGTAAAAATGCAGCCTCTTGCTGACCAGGCAATCGCACTGCAGCAAGAAGAAGGCAAAGTGAATTTTGTACCAGACCGCTTTGAAAAAACGTATTTGCATTGGATGGAAAATATCCGCGACTGGTGTATTTCCCGTCAGCTTTGGTGGGGCCACCGCATTCCTGCCTGGTACCATAAAGAAACGGGTGAGGTTTATGTGGATCAAAATCCGCCTGCCGATATCGAAAATTGGGTCCAGGATAATGATGTATTGGATACATGGTTCAGCTCCGCATTATGGCCATTTTCAACATTAGGCTGGCCGGATAAGGATTCAGCTGACTTTAATCGTTATTTTTCAACAGATGCTCTTGTTACTGGTTATGACATCATCTTCTTCTGGGTATCGAGAATGATTTTCCAAAGCCTTGAATTTACTGGCGAACGTCCGTTTAAAGATGTGTTAATCCATGGTCTTGTTCGTGATTCCCAAGGACGCAAGATGAGTAAATCACTTGGCAACGGTGTGGATCCGATGGATGTCATCGACCAATATGGTGCCGATGCATTAAGATACTTCCTATCAACAGGAAGTTCACCTGGTCAGGATTTGCGCTATAGCACAGAAAAAGTTGAAGCAACTTGGAACTTTGCCAATAAAATTTGGAATGCTTCCCGTTTTGCTTTAATGAATATGGATGGCCTTCAGTACGAGGAAATCGATTTAAGCGGAGAAAAATCGGTTGCGGATAAGTGGATTTTAACAAGATTAAATGAAACGATTGAACTTGTGACAAGACTTTCCGATAAATATGAATTTGGTGAAGTCGGCCGTGCCCTTTATAACTTTATTTGGGATGATTTCTGCGACTGGTATATTGAAATGGCGAAGCTCCCATTATATGGTGAGGACGAGGCAGCCAAGAAAACAACTCGTTCGATTCTTGCCTATGTATTGGATCAAACAATGAGACTCCTCCATCCATTCATGCCATTTATTACGGAAGAGATCTGGCAAAACCTGCCGCATCAAGGCGAATCGATTACCGTTTCTGCTTGGCCTGTAGTTGTTCCAGAATATACGGATGTAGAGGCTGCAGCCGAAATGAAGCTTTTGACCGAAATGATTCGTGCTGTCCGCAATATTCGGGCTGAAGTAAATACACCAATGAGCAAGAAAATCAAAATGCTGGTAAAAGCGAAAGACGAAGCAACATTAAAAGTCGTGGAAAAGAATCGTGCCTATATCGAGCGTTTCTGTAATCCGGAAGAATTGCAAATGGGTGTTGAAATTGAGTCACCAGATAAGGCCATGACAGCCGTGATCACCGGTATGGAAATTATCCTTCCACTTGCAGGCTTAATTAATATCGACGAAGAAATTGCCCGTCTTGAAAAAGAACTGGATAAATTAAATAAAGAAGTAGACCGAGTTCAAAAGAAACTTAGTAATGCAGGCTTTATCAAAAAAGCTCCCGATAATGTGATTGCGGAAGAGCGTGCCAAGGAACAGGACTATCTCGAAAAGAGAGATGCTGTCCAAGCACGGATTAATGAGCTAAGGGGTTAATGTTGAATAGAGGCGAATCTGTTTTTGCAGATTCGTCTTTAGATGTTTTTATAAAACAAATGGAGATGGATTTACATGTTTGCAACATATGAAGAAGCGCTGGAGTGGATTCATGCGCGCTTAAGACTAGGGATTAAACCGGGCTTAAAGCGAATGGAGTGGATGATGGCGAAATTAGCGAATCCGCACCATGAGCTAAAAACTGTTCACATCGGCGGGACGAACGGGAAAGGGTCTACTGTCACCTTTCTCCGCTCGATTTTACAAGCGGGCGGCCATACAGTAGGCACATTTACCTCGCCATATATTGAACAGTTTAATGAGCGGATTAGCATCAATGGGAAACCGATCACGGATGAAGAAATTTTGCAAATCGCGAATGTTATTAAGCCCTTAGCCGATGAACTAGAGGAAACCGAACTTGGAGGGCCAACTGAATTTGAAGTCATTACAGCAATGGCTTTTTATTATTTTGCGAGAATCCATGCGGTAGACATTGTTATTTTTGAAGTAGGCTTAGGTGGACGGTTTGATTCGACTAATATCATCTTGCCAATGCTGTCGATTATTACGAATATCGGTCTTGACCACGTCAATATTCTTGGGCATACGTACGAAGAAATCGCCTTTGAAAAGGCGGGAATCATTAAGCCGGGAACACCGGTGTTTACAGGAGTAAAACGACCTGATGCTTTAGGGGTCATTGAAAAACAGGCAGGGAAAATGGAAGCTTCATTATTTAAAATAAATGAGGAGTTTTCAATTGAAAACCACAAATCGCTTCCTAAAGGGGAACTATTTACCTTAAAAAGCGATGAGCACACATTAGAAAACCTGGAGATCAGTTTGATTGGCGAACACCAAACCGAAAATGCCTCCCTAGCGATTATGGCGTCATTGTACTTGAATGATAGAGGTCTCTTTCCACTTAGTGAAGCGGAAATTAGGACAGGCTTAACCAAGGCCTACTGGCCGGGGCGTTTTGAAATTCTCTCGGAAGACCCGTTGGTGGTCATTGACGGCGCCCATAATGATGAGGGAATTACGGCTCTCGTTCATGAACTAAACCAGCGCTACGATGATCGCAAAATTCATATCGTTTTTGCGGCATTAAAGGATAAGAGTCTTGAAAAAATGATTGGCAAATTGGATGGAATTGCCGATAAAATTACTTTTGTATCATTTGATTATCCGCGTGCTGCAGCGGCGGATACCCTGTTTGAGATTAGTCAATCGGATAATAAATTTGCTGATGAGGATTGGCAGCAGGCGGTTCGTAACGAAATACATTCTCTAGAGGAAGGAAGTATTTTAATCGTTACTGGATCACTGTATTTTATTTCAGTTGTAAAACCGTTATTAAAAACTTTATCCTAAAAAAGAGCCCCTCAAAAGGCTCTTTTTTAAGGCAGTAACCTAGTATTCATAATTAATATTATTAAACAACTGTGTTCCCCAGGTGATATTTACAGTTG
>JAUZQA010000533.1 GCA_030705665.1 Bacillota bacterium | reverse complement strand
TTAGGATATCAGTTTCTTGAATTAAGTACGAGGCTTTTGGAATCCATTGATATTCGCCAGGAAGCCGTTCCTTATCTGAGGCAATTAGAAGAAATCTCTAATGAAGTGATTCATTTAGTCATTTATTCACAAAAAGAAGCAGTATATATTGAAAAGCTTGAGGGAAATGAGACGTTAAGAATGCACTCACAGGTAGGCAGACGTGCTCCAATTCATTGCACCAGTGCCGGCAAGGTCATTCTGGCACAGTTACCTATAGCTGAAGTAAAAGAAATTATTCAACAACGTGGATTACCGAGGCATACTGAAAAGACAATTACTACTGAGATAGAATTGTTCGAAAACTTGTCAATGATTCGAAACCAAGGATTTGGGATTGAACGGGAAGAAAATGAAACAGGCATAACCTGTATTGCGGCCCCAATCTTTAATCATCGTGGTGAAGTGGCGGGTGCCATAAGTATTTCGGGAACATCGTTACGAATGAACGATGAAAAAATTGCTTCTATTAAGGATACATTAATTGAGGTAGGAAAAAAGGTTTCGGAGCGCCTGGGATACAGAGCTTAAGGCTATTCTTTTTTGATCGATTCAGACCTAAGCGGTGGTCATATAGGACTTGGCGGGAATCGAACCCGCTAAATGCGCGGCAGTTACCAATGTAACTACAGGCCGCTCTGGCCATTGAGCTACAAGTCCTAATTAAATTATGCTCTGTTATTTTGTTATTATGCAAAAAAAAATATGTTCACATGCAGGATGCCAAGCGTATTCTGCTTTTTTTGTTTAAAATATTCCCATCGGCTCTACTTTCATAGAAGTGAGGTTTGTCACTCTAACCCTTGTTTTTCGATACTATAATGAATAGTATAGGAAAAGGATAGGTTAGGAGGAGAATTTTTGATAAAAAGGCTTTCTATTTTCGCTGTTATATTGCTGATAACATTTATCGCAGGCTGCAGTTCAGAGCAATTGCAGATTAAACTTTATGCACCAAAAACATTTACTCCAGGGCAGCCTTTTGCGATGCAATTTAAAGTTTTGGATAGTAAAGGAAACCCGGTAAAAGCTGCAAAAGTGACTGCTGAACTTAATATGAAAGGCATGGACCATGGGTCGGTGCAGATTTCTACCCAGGAAATTGGTAATGGGCTGTATGTTGGACAAGCCAACCTGCAGATGAACGGGGACTGGATTGCAACCGTAAAGGTCGACCGTAATGGGAAAAGTTTTCAGGAAGATAAATCATTTACGATTGATGTTAAAACAAAGCTTACGGCACACAAAGTTACGAAACATGTGGAATTGCCAAATTTTAAACTTATTGACCAAAATGGGCAGACAGTGACCAAAAAAGATCTTTTGGGAAAAACGGTAGCAATGACCTTTACATATGTGAACTGTGCAGATCCAAATGCCTGCCCGGTTTTGTTGGGGAATTTCAATAAACTCCAGCAGGACATAAAATCAGCAGGGATCGCAACCGATAAGATTTTACTCTTATCCGTCTCAATTGATCCGCAAAATGATACACCGAATGTTTTAAAGAAACATGCTCAAGAGATGAATTTTGATACTTCCTATTTAAAGATGCTTACAGGAAATTTGTCGGAGATTGAAAAATTAACAAATCTTCTTGGTGAACATTTTGAGAAAAAAGGGACAGAAGTTCTCCATGATAACAAAACCTTTGTATTTGATCGAACTGGAAAATTAACTCATGAATTTACAGGCAGTTATATTGATCGAGAAGAGTTGTTCCAAGTTGTTACAAGCAAAGCTGCACCCCAATAATTTAGTGAAAAGAAGCCATTTCAATAAGAAACTGGCTTCTTTTCATTTGAATCCTTCATTGAAGTTAATATAGCGTCTTCCTTTAAAACATATGGTATGATAGAGATATTAAATTCCGAAAAATTAAAATATTAATAGTGGAGGAGAGAATCGGGATGATTTTACATCTAGAAGAGGTATCTTTAAAAAGAGATGGAAAATGGATCTTACAGAATGTGAATTGGAAGATTGAAAAAGGGGACCATTGGGTATTATTTGGCTTAAATGGAGCAGGGAAAACAGCTATTTTAAATTTACTCAATGCTGAATATTTCCCAACAAAAGGAAAAGTAACGGTTCTTGGGAAAGAGTTCGGTAAAACCTACCTGGGTGAAAAACTTCGCAGGCTAATTGGATTTGTTTCATCCTCCCTTCAGCAAAAATTTTATTCGGTTGATAATGCCTTTGAAATCGTATTAAGCGGCGGGTTTGCTTCTATTGGACTATATGAAACACCAACAGACGAAATGAGACAAAAGGCGATTTCCTTACTGAAGGAAATGGGGTGCTTTCATTACGCTAATCAAAATTATGGAACATTATCTCAAGGAGAAAAGCAGCGGGTTCTGATTGCTCGGGCATTAATGGCAGATCCTGCTTTACTGATACTCGATGAACCAACAAACGGTCTGGATTTTATTGCTCGCGAGCACTTGCTGGAATCAATTGAAAAGATTGCAAATAAACCTGATGCCCCGACGATTATTTACGTGACACATCATGTCGAGGAAATATTACCAGTCTTTAATAAAACCATATTGTTAAAAGCTGGACAGGTTTTCCAGGCAGGAGATACCGATGAAATGATTTCAAGCGAAATCCTCACACAATTTTTTGATCTTCCTGTGGATGTTAACTGGAATAATAATCGGCCATCATTATCAAAATTGCAGATGTTGAAGAAATAAAATGATTAGATTAAGAAATAAGCCATTCCACTTAAAAAATGTGGAATGGCTTATTTCTTTAGAAGGGAGCTTTAAATACTTTTTTTCATTCCACAATTTTTGCATTCTCGAAGAAATACACCATGTGAAACGGAAGATTTAAACGCTGTACTCCCGCAGTTATCACAACGACCGCTGACCTTGTCGGGGTACTCTTTAAAATCATATACAATATTGGTATCATAGCCATTTGTTTTACTATCTTGATTTTGTTCCATATGATCACCTCATAGAAATTCACCATATTATCATAGCAGATTTTACTCCACCGTTACACTCTCCATCAATATCTCCTTTGGAAAATCTTCTTTGGAAATAGTAAATTGGTTAGATTTTCGAAATAACCTAGCACCAAATGTTGTAAAAAGTCATACGCTATTTTACAAAATCGTC
>JAUZQA010000532.1 GCA_030705665.1 Bacillota bacterium | reverse complement strand
TTTGAATTAAAAGATGCTTCAAAACGATATGGTGATAAAGTCATCCTTAACGACTTTAACTTGCTCGTTAAACCGGGAGATCGAATTGGCATCATTGGAAACAATGGGACTGGTAAATCAACATTACTTAATCTTCTTGCAAAGCGGATTCCACTTGATCATGGTGAAATGATCATGGGGCAAACGGTAAAAGTTGCTTATTATACACAGGAAAGCGAAGATATGGATGAAAATATGAGAATGATTGAGTATATTAAGGAAACAGCACAAGTTGTAGAAACTTCAGATGGAAAAACGATTTCTGCAGCCCAAATGCTCGAACGTTTTCTTTTCCCCCCATATACTCATGGTACACCGATCCGTAAACTTTCCGGCGGAGAAAAACGGCGTCTTTATCTCCTGAAAATCTTGATGACCGCCCCAAACGTTCTTTTACTTGATGAACCGACAAACGATTTAGATACGCAAACTCTTACAGTCCTTGAGGACTATCTAGAAGAATTTCCTGGGGTAGTTATTACGGTTTCACATGACCGCTATTTTCTTGATAAAGCAGTTGAGCAGCTCCTGATTTTAAAAGGAGACGGTATGATTGATTCATTCTATGGCGGCTACACTGACTTTTTGGAAAAAGTACTAAAAGAACAGACAGAAAGAACGAAAATGGAAACTCCTCAGCAGGAAAAGGCACGGGAAAAAGATAAAAAGAAAAGAATGACCTACATGGAGAAAAAAGAGTGGGAAACAATCGATGACGTTATTGCCAAGACGGAGGAAGAGCTTGAAAAAATTTCCGGAGAAATGGCTAATATCGGCAGCGATTTTACAAAAGGTCAAGAACTGATGAAGCATGAAGCAGAGCTGAATGAAAAGCTTGAGCAACTAATCGAACGCTGGTCATATCTAGCAGAAATTGCTGAGGACTAAGAGGCAATTTTTTATGTTGCAGAATTTAAATATTAAATTTTTAATGGTCCCTGCAAATGGGCCTGTTGATTTCCTCTCCGGGCACTCGCTTTCCGCGGGGAGGGTCCTGGAGCCTCCTCGGCGCTTTGGCGCCTGTGGGGTCTCCAGTGACCTCTACATCCCGCAGGAGTCGAATGCCCTCCGCTACAACCAACAGGGAGTTAAATCAACCTAAAGATTGCCACACACTTTTTCAAATGTGTGGCAATCTTTTTTTGTTTTAGCAGGTTGCAGGTAGAACCTGTTCACTTGCATTCTTCAATTCCCTAACCGACATTTGAAAAAACGTGCAGTTCTTTTGAAGCAACTAAGCTTCAATCAAATTTTTCCTTTCTAGATTTATAAAGCATTTTTCTTGATTTTGACAAACGATTCAACCTTTTGAAAAATTTTTGCAAGACTTTTTTGGTTTAAACGTTGATTTCACCACTTTTTTCATTTGTAAGTTAAACTGGAGTCTCTATTAAAAACACTCTGTTGATTGGCGCGGAAGGCACGAAGACTCCTGCGGGAGTACGGGGCAGGGGAGACCCCGCAGGAGCGAAGCGACGAGGAGGCTCCCCGTCACGCCCGCGGAAAGCGAAGTGCCTGGAGCGCCAATCAACAGACATGTTGAAAGCTGAATTTTTAACTGAAGTCGGGATATGTATGAATATAAACAATGTGATAAACTTATAAAAGATTAAATGAAATAAGGTGATTGTGTTGAATATTAAATCAATTGAACCGACTCCAAGTCCCAATACAATGAAAATTAATTTAGATGAAGAGCTTCCAATGGGAGCAAGTCATAATTATAAACAGGAAACATCAGAAGGGGCCCCACTTGTTATCAGGTCCATTTTGCAAATCGAGGGTATAAAAGGTGTTTACCATGTTGCGGATTTCTTGGCTATCGAACGAAATGCCAAATATGATTGGAAAATTCTTCTGCCAAAGGTAAGGCAGGCATTTGGAGAAAAATCCCTTGAACCAAATTTTACTAAAGACGAGGTTGCAGACCATTTCGGTGAGGTAAGGGTAGAGGTACAAATGTTTAAAGACATCCCCCTTCAAGTTAAACTTACAGATGGAACAACTGAAAAAAGGTTTGGGATGCCGGAATATTTCCTAAAAGCAAGACAAGAGGCACAGCTTCCTCAAGATAATTATATTTTATTACGTAAGTGGCAGAATCAAGGTGTTCGCTATGGGGATTTGGAACAAATTGGTCTAGAGATTGTTGAAGAGTTACTTGCAGCCTATCCACCAGAACGTGTAGCTGAGTTAGTACAAAAAGCGCAAAGGGATGAACCATTATCCATCCAAAGGGATACTCGTCAGCGAAAGAAGATTTCTCTTGAGGATTTCAACGATCCTGATTGGCAAGTTCGTTACAGGCTCTTAGAGCAAATGGATGATCCAACACATGCCGATCTTCCTGTCCTTGAGAAAGCACTGAAGGATGAAAAGGTTTCAATTCGCAGACTGGCAACCGCCTATCTAGGAATGATAAAAGACCAAGCGGTGCTCCCGTTACTATATCAGGCTCTAAAGGATAAATCCGTAACGGTCCGCAGAACAGCGGGCGACTGTCTTTCTGATTTAGGCTTTGTAGAAGCAATAGAAGAAATGATGAATGCACTAAAGGATGAAAGTAAATTAGTCCGTTGGCGGGCAGCAATGTTTTTATATGAAGTGGGTGATAAACAGGCGTTACCTGCTCTAAGAAATGCTGAAAATGATCCGGAATTTGAGGTATGTATGCAGGTGAAACTGGCCATTGAACGAATTGAAGGCGGGACCGAAGCTAAAGGGTCAGTTTGGAAACAAATGACAGATGCTAGAAAAAGTTAAATTGAGTTTTGGAAGTTGATGAAAATTGCAATTTTAGAAAAAAGTATAGTATGCTAACATTGCTAACAAAGATTCGGAGGATTGATAGAATATGTCAAATGCATATGAAGAATATATGAGACAAATGATTAAACCAATGCGTGATGAGCTTACGAATGCGGGTTTTCAAGAGCTTACTACCGATGAAGCGGTAGAAAAATATATGGAGAATGCATCAGGAACGACCCTCGTGGTAGTTAACTCCGTCTGTGGCTGTGCAGCAGGTCTTGCTCGCCCGGCAGTTACCCAAACCGTCATAAATAGTGATAAAAAACCAGATCATCTTGTGACTGTTTTTGCGGGCCAAGATAAGGAAGCAACAGCAAAAATGCGCGAGTTTTTTGAAGG
>JAUZQA010000531.1 GCA_030705665.1 Bacillota bacterium | reverse complement strand
TGGAGGTTAATATCTTCCATTGGCAGCACTTGTGAATAGCCGCCGCCTGTTGCCCCGCCTTTAATCCCCATTGTAGGGCCCAAGGATGGCTCCCTTATTGCGATCATTACTTTTTTCCCCTTTTGGTTAAAGGCATCACCTAGTCCAACCGTGACCGTTGATTTTCCTTCACCCGCTGGAGTCGGGTTAATTGATGTAACCAGAATAACCTTTCCGTCTTTTTTGGTTGCTAATTTTTTTAATGCTTCATTGGAAATTTTGGCTTTATATTTTCCAAATAGTTCGATATCATCTTCGTTTAATCCAAGTTTTTCAGCAATTCCCAAAATGGGTATCATCGTAGCAGCTTGTGCTATTTCAATATCTGATTTAACCTTAATCCCCATTACCACACTAAATCCCTCACTTCTAAAAATAGATTAATTCCTATTATGTATTGTATCAAATCAATAATAGCATTCGAAAATTACTTTTGAAAAAAACTATTTTTCTTTTCTGTTTCCTGAAATATGATTATAATAGTAATAATTGATTTTTCTAAAAAAGGGGATGAGCACTTGCCTATTAACATTCCAAAACTTCTTCCTGCAAGAGAAACGCTCGAAAAAGAACATGTCTTTATTATGGACACCGATCGAGCAACCAGCCAGGATATTCGACCATTAAATATACTTATTTTAAATTTAATGCCCGAAAAAGAAAAGGCAGAGACGCAGCTTTTAAGATTATTAGGGAATTCACCCTTACAGGTAAATGTAAATTTTTTAAGAACGCAATCCTATGAATCTACACACACTAGTAAACAGCACTTGGATCAGTTTTATACCGATTTTGAGCACATCAAAAACCAAAAATTTGATGGAATGATTATAACAGGTGCCCCGGTGGAGCTATTAGAATTTGAACAAGTTAAATATTGGGGCGAATTAATGGAGATCATGAATTGGGCAAATGAAAATGTGACCTCTACATTGCATATTTGCTGGGGAGCACAAGCGGCATTATATTTTCATTATAGAATCAAGAAATTTGAACTTGATAAAAAATGTTCAGGGATTTATCCTCATAGAATGATAGAACAAAATGATCCTTTGTTAAGAGGCTTTGATGACGAATTTTTTGCTCCACATTCAAGATATACAGATGTATCGATTGAGGAAATTAAGAAGCATTCAGAGTTGAAGTTATTAGCAGCATCTGATGAAGCCGGTGCGTTGTTGATTGCTTCCCGTGACCGTAAACATGTTATGATTACTGGTCATCTTGAATATGAGTCAGATTCATTGGCTCAAGAATATGAACGAGATCTTAATAAGGGTTTAGAAATTCATACTCCAGAAAACTATTTTCCTAATAACGATCCTATAAAGCCCCCTCTTAACCGCTGGCGTTCACACGGATATTTATTTTTTTCCAATTGGCTAAATTACTATGTTTATCAAGAAACACCATTTGTTTGGAAATGAAAGAATCGTTTCATTCCAATTTGAAAACAAAACTGTAAAAAGCAACAACCTCTTGTTGATGCTCAGATTGTCGAGAAAGGGTATTTTCTCGACATTTTTTTATTTTACCAGAATTTAAGTAATAAATTATTTGGATAGTTCATGCAAATGGGCCTGTTGATTTCCGTTCCGGGCACTCGCGAGGAAAGCGAAGTGCCTGGAGTGCCAATCAACAGACCTATTTAACAGCCTACATATCAGTAATATTATATTAACGTGGTCAATTGCTTGTTGATTCATTTTCAGGTTATCGTAGGTTTGTGATTTCCTTACATAATTATCGGATGCATTAAATATAATAGAGGATGGCATCTCTGATTGAGGGAGGGGAAAGATTTGGAGAAATTTATTGCAACCCATCGAAATCATAATGGGGAGATCATTAATTTCGTCACATCTGCAGGACGGGTGATCTCGTATCGGAAGGCCTTAATGGATGTAGAAAATGGATTAATCGAAGGAATTCAAATGGTTGAGGACGGAAATGGCAATCTTTATTTAGTACCTGAGAACAAAGATTCTTTTGATTATTTACCAAATATATTTTAAAAAAACCTCGCCTATTGGCGAGGTTTTACTCTAATGTTCTTCATTACTTCTTTGAATTTCTTTTAATGCTTCCACCCTGTTTGTATCTTCCTCAAAAAATTGAACTAAATCTCCAATACGATCGATGGAATCCCAGCTTAAATGATGTTCAATCCCTTCAACATCATGATAAATATTTTCTTCTTTTACCCCGATGATTTTTAACAATTGCTCAAGCAACTCATGGCGGTAAACAAGGCGCTTGCCAATCTTTTGACCTTTTGCTGTCAGAGAAAGACCGCGATACTTTTCATAGATTAAATATTCATCCTTATCCAGCTTTTGAACCATCTTGGTGACTGAGGAGGGATGTACTGATAATGCCTCGGCAATATCCGACACTCTAGCATATCCTTTTTCTTCGATCAATATATAAATTTGTTCAATATAATCTTCCATGCTTGGTGTTGGCATCCCAAACCCTCCAATACAAATATCCACTAAAAAGTTTACTATAGATAAAAATTACAGACAAGATAATATCACTTTATCAACTAATATTTCTTCAAAAAACAATTATTTTGGAGAAAAATTGCATTACCCTTTATCCGAGTCCGACTGAAACTCCAATTTCCAGCTAAAATATTCACTTTCAGGGTTTTTTTCATATCGCAAATTAGCATCAAATTTATTCCCTTTTTTACTGGTAAGCCCTTTTACGATAACATTCCCATTTTTTAATAGGGATTTTACCATCGTTTTCGTGGGTTTCTTCTTCATTGATCCTAAAAATTTATCATTTTTCCAAATAACAAATTTACAGCCATTCTTCCAATTGCTGCAGCCAAAACCCTTTTGCCCTTCAATAATTCCATGACCACAAACTGGACATTTACCTAATACTTCAACTGATCTCTTTTCTTGGGTTACCTCGTTAATAATAATATCTTTTTCATTTTTGATTGTATCTACTGACTTTGTTGTAAAGTCAAAAATTAAATTCAAAAAGTTTTCTTTTGTGAATTTTTGTTTTTCTATATCCGATAGTGTTTTTTCCAGACGCCCGGTAAATTCCAAGTCGAATAAATCTTTTACTGGAAATGTCTCAACAAGTCTTTTCCCTAATTCTGTACAAAGTAAGTTTTTATTTTGGGTCTCAATATA
>JAUZQA010000530.1 GCA_030705665.1 Bacillota bacterium | reverse complement strand
TTTCTCAGAATGGTTAGGACAAGTTCAAAATGCATATTTGCAGTATCAGCAATTAGTACAAAAATCTACTGATAACTATTTAAAACAAGTTAACATTCCTACGAGAGATGAAATCTCAAATGTTGCTTCATTAATTATTAACTTAGAAGAAAAAGTAGAAAATCTTGATCAAAAGATTGAAGATGAATTATTAGCAAATTCCGCTTCTTCCGAAATCAATAAACTAAAAACCAGCATCACTAAACTCGATAAGAAATTAGACAGCATCCTTAAGGCTGTTCAAATTCCTTTTGAAACAGTTCCATCTTCCCCAGCTGAAGATATCAAAAAAAATCCGAATACTTAAAAATTTAAAAATTGATATAATAAACAATTTTATGTTAGGAGTAGATATTCATGACGACTGTTGAAAAAAATCTTGTACAAACTAAAGAAGTTTCTAGCTTAGAAGGTAAAGTTGTAGTAGTAACAGGCAGTTCAAAAGGAATCGGTGCAACAATTGCAAAAGAACTTGCAAAGCAAGGTGCAAAAGTTGTAGTTAACTATAATTCCAGTGCCGCAGGTGCTGAAAAAGTTGTTGGCGAAATTGAAGAACTAGGCGGAACTGCCATTGCTGTTAAAGCAAACGTTTCAAATATTGAAGATGCAAAGAGCTTAATTGAGCAAACGATCGCTCAATTTGGCAAAGTAGATGTTCTGGTTAATAACGCTGGGATCACAAGAGATAAAACTTTCAAGAAAATGGACGAAATAGCGTGGAATGAAGTTATTAACACAAACCTAAATAGTGTTTACCATACTACTTCTGCCGTTATCAATCCAATGCTTGAACAAAAATTCGGCCGCATTATCAACATCAGTTCCATCGTTGGTCAAGCAGGTGCGTTTGGTCAAACAAACTACTCCGCTTCTAAAGCAGGGATCATTGGCTTCACTAAATCTCTTGCATTAGAAACTGCTAAGAACGGTATCACAGTAAATGCTGTCTGCCCAGGCTATATTTTAACAGAAATGACAGCGGAAATCCCTGAAAATGTAATGGAAGCAATTGTTTCCAAAATCCCAATGAAACGTATGGGAACTACACAAGAAATTGCTGAGGCTGTAATTTTTCTAGCAAAATCTGATTATATTACAGGTCAATGCATAAATGTAAACGGCGGCGTATATATGTAATATATCAACGGGGATTCCTTTATGGTCTCCCTGTTAGTTTTTGCAAATTGGATAGTTTTAGTTTGAAGGAGGATTTAAATGGCTAACTCACCTATTAAAGAATTGGAAGCATGGTTCAACATGATGCCAGAACCAGTTCAAAAAAATTACAACCGATTCAAAAAAGTAAATGATGTACTAACAAGACAACCTGAACCACAGGTTGGACAATCTCCTAAGGAAGTTGTTTGGACAAAAAATAAAGCAAAGCTTTATCGCTATGTTTCACCTGTTGAAAAAACAAATAAAGTTCCTTTGTTAATTGTTTATGCACTTATTAATAAACCTTATATTTTAGATTTAACTCCTGGAAGCAGTTTAATAGAATACCTTACAAATCAAGGTCATGATGTCTTTCTATTGGATTGGGGTACCCCAGGATATGAAGACCGTAATATGAAACTAGATGACTATATTATGGACTACATCCCTCGCGCTGTTAAAAAGGTTCTTAGAATTTCTGGTGCAGAAGAAATTAGCATGCTTGGTTACTGCATGGGTGGAACAATGACTTCCATTTTTGCTTCTCTTCACCCTGAATTGCCAATTCGCAATATTATCTTTTTAACAAGCCCATTTGAATTCTCTGATACTGGATTATTCACTAACTGGCTGGACGAGCGCTACTTTAATTTAGACAAGATGGTTGATACATTAGGTGTTATTCCAGGTGAAGTGATTGACCTTGGAAACAAAATGTTAAAACCGCTTGTCAATTACATTGGTCCATACGTTACTTTAGCAGACCGTGCTGAAAATGAGGATTTCGTAAAAAGCTGGTCATTAATGCAAAAGTGGGTTGCCGATGGTATTCCATTCCCAGGTGCTGCCTTTAGACAATGGATCGGGGAGTTCTATCAACAGAACAAGCTAATCAATGATGAATTATACATTCGCGGCCAACAAGTTAAATTAAGTAACATTAAAGCAAATATATTAAACATTGCTGCCCAGCGTGACCATATTGCTGCGCCTGAGCAAGTAAAACCTTTACTAGATAAAGTTTCTAGTAAGGATAAAACGTTCCACCTAATGCCTACAGGACACGTTTCAGTGGTTGTTGGCGGAACAGCTGTAAAGAAAACATATCCAACTATTGATCAATGGTTGAAGGAACATTCTAAATAATATTTCTTATACCCTTTTGTAGCTTTTTACAAAGGGGTTTTTATTTGTAATTATTGACCAAACACAAAGCCCCTTCTCCTATTTTAGGAAAGGGGCTTTGTTTATATGAATATATTATTTTAGGAGCGGATTTGGCCGGTTCCATAGACGATCGCTTTTGTTGTCGTTATAGCCCGTAAGCCCATTGGTCCGCGAGCATGTAGTTTTTGTGTACTTATACCAATTTCTGCACCATAACCAAATTGTTCACCATCGGTAAATCGAGTTGAGGCATTATGATATAATACCGCAGCATCGATTGATTTGAAGAATAATTGAACATTTTTATCGTTTTGGGTAATGATTGCTTCAGAATGTTTTGTACCGTATTGATCAATATGGTTAATGGCTTCTTCAACACTGCCAACAAGCTTAACTGCTAAAATGGGAGCTAAAAATTCGGTAGACCAGTCCTCTTCTGTTGCTTGTTTAATATGTGAATAATTTGCTGCTAATCTCTCATCACCACGCAGTTCTACACCTCTGTCATTTAGGGCCGTCAATAATTCAGGAATATATGGCCAATTTTCATGAATGAGGACCGTTTCAGCTGCATTACAAACCGATGGGCGGTGTAATTTTGCATTGATGGCGATATCTATTGCCATTTTTTCATTTGCACTTTCATCAATAAAAACATGACAGTTTCCTACCCCTGTCTCGAGAACTGGTACCGTAGCATTTTGGATCACAGATTGAATTAAGCCTGCCCCTCCGCGAGGGATTAAAACGTCCAAATATTCATTTAGCCTAAACATTTGAGAAGCAGTTTCACGGCTAGTATCTTCTAAAAGCTGAACCGCATCTTTGGGAATG
>JAUZQA010000053.1 GCA_030705665.1 Bacillota bacterium | reverse complement strand
TGTGGCTGACCGAACCATTCAAATGAAGAAAAAGACTTTAGAATCCTCTTTTTCTGAAAATCCATTAATTGAATTTCAATCTGTATTAAAAGAAGCAATGGATATTCTAAACTATTCTGATGAAGCGTATGAACTGTTAAAAGAACCAATTCGGTTTTTAACGGTGAAAATCCCGGTGCTGATGGATAATGGAAAAACGGAAATTTTCACGGGATATAGAGCTCAGCACAATGATGCGACTGGTCCAACGAAGGGAGGTATCCGGTTCCATCCGGATGTCACACCTGATGAAGTAAAGGCATTATCAGGCTGGATGAGCTTAAAATGTGGAATTAACAGCCTTCCTTATGGTGGTGCAAAAGGAGGAATTGTTTGCGACCCACGTATAATGAGTTTAAGAGAATTAGAACTTCTAAGTAGAGGATACGTTAGGGCAATAAGTCAAATTGTCGGACCGACAAAAGACATTCCGGCACCAGATGTTTATACTAATTCCCAAATAATGGCTTGGATGCTTGATGAGTATGACCATATACGGGAATTTGATTCACCAAGCTTCATTACAGGAAAACCGTTGTCGCTTGGCGGATCATTTGGGCGTGAAACAGCTACTTCAAAAGGGGTTTTCTACACGCTTCAGCTCATAAGCGAATTAAAGGATATTCCAATTAAGGATATGAGAGTAATTATTCAGGGGTTTGGAAATGTAGGAAGTTACTTAGCAAAGTATTTATATGACATTGGAGCTAAGGTTGTTGGAATTTCTGATGTTCTGGGTGGAATTTATGATGAGAAAGGTTTGGACATTCCGTACCTTCTGGATCGGCGGGATTCGTTTGGAGTTGTATCGAATTTATTCGACAGTTCGATATCCAATCAGGAATTAATTGAAAAAGAATGTGATGTGCTTGTTCCAGCTGCCATTGGCGGTCAGATCACAACTCGAAATGCCGATCGGCTTAAGTGCAAAATTGTGGTAGAAGCGGCTAATGGACCGACAACAAGGGATGCTACCAAACTCCTCAAAGAAAGAGATATCATGGTTGTTCCTGACATATTGGCCAATTCAGGGGGAGTAATTGTTTCATATTTTGAATGGTGTCAAAACAATCAAGGTTACTATTGGACGGAAGAACTGGTAGATGAAAGATTAAAAGAGAAAATGACAACAAGTTTTTCTACAATCCTCCAAACCTCAAAAACTTATGGCGTTGATATGAAAGTCGCAGCTTACATGGAAGGAATTCGAAGGCTGGTTGAAGCTTCAAATTATAGGGGTTGGATTAAGAACTAAATTAACTGAAAAAAAATCCACAGTGAATCTTTGTCTTTTAAACCTGCATGGTTCTGAAATCACTGTTAGGAGTTTTTCAATTTTGAATACAGGGAGATGAGGAAGCATGGTATTAAATCATTTATTGGAGGAAGCAGAAAACCAATTGGTCCGATATTACTGCATGGTTTCTGAGGGGCATAGATACGATATTGTCATCATCCATTCGGAAATGTTTTTTGGAAAGGTGATGGTTGTTTCCATCCAAAATGGACGAATGGTATTGCTAAGTCATAATGATATTCCCGATGAGCATTATTGGTCTGGAAAATTGGATATTAAGAGGGAAGACATAAATGAATTTAGTAACTTCCTTTATATGGTTTTGGACAAGGTTCAATTATCGGAACAATATTAATAATTTGTCTTTAAAAGTCAGTAAAAAGGGAGGAAGGCGCAGGACTTCAGAAATCCCAATCCCCCTTTTTACCATGGCATAAAAATTTCATTTATAAAAAGGGAAGACAATCCAATACGAGAGGAAGATCATAAATGGGTTATGCAAATATCCAAACGAATTTACCTGGTGAAATATCAAAAAGTTTAGTAGAAAGACGTGAAAATATAGTACCGAAGGGAGTAAGCTATGGTGTTCCGGCTTTTGCTGAGTCAGCCAATGGGGCTCTTATTCAGGATGTCGATGGCAATACATTTATCGATTTTGTCGGAGCAATCGGAGTACTGAACGTTGGGCACTGCCATCCGAAAGTTACCCAGGCATTGCATGAACAGGTTGATAAATTTATCCATACTGGCTTTAATGTCATGATGTTTGAATCCTATATTGAGCTTGCAGAAAAGCTGGCTAGTCTGGCTCCAGGAAACCATGAGAAGAAAGTGCTTATGCAAAACAGCGGTGCAGAAGCAGTAGAAAATGCCGTAAAAGTTGCGCGTAAGTATACCAAAAGACAAGGTATTATTTCCTTTTCCAGAGGTTATCATGGCAGGACCTTAATGACAATGACCATGACAAGCAAGGTGAAACCATATAAATTTGAATTCGGTCCGTTTGCTCCCGAAGTGTACAGAGCACCGTATCCATATGTTTACCGACGCCCTGAGGGATTAACGGAAGAACAGTATGAAGATTACGTACTTAACGAATTTAAAAACTTCTTTGTAACGGATGTTGCTCCGGAAACGATCGCTGCAGTTGTGATGGAACCTGTTCAAGGCGAAGGAGGATTTATTGTTCCTGGAAAACGTTTTGTACAAGAAGTCTCAAAATTTTGTAAAGAACATGGCATTCTATTTATCGCTGATGAAATTCAAACTGGATTTGCACGCACCGGCCGTTACTTTGCGATTGAGCATTTCGAGGTTATTCCAGATATTATTACAGTTTCAAAATCAATGGGAGCGGGAGTGCCAATTAGCGCGGTAATTGGGCGTAAAGAAATAATGGATGCTGCAGACCCTGGGGAACTTGGCGGAACCTACAGCGGAAGCCCATTGGGCTGTAAAGCAGCCCTAGCTGTTTTGGACATTATTGAAGAAGAAGGGCTGAATCAGCGTGGAGAAGAGATTGGAAAAAAAGTCATGGAGCGATTCCAAAAATTTAACGACAAATTCAAATGTATTGGAGATATTAGAGGGCTTGGAGCAATGTGTGCGATTGAAATTGTAAAGGACCAAGAAACAAAAGAACCGGCAAAAGAATTGACAAATCAAATCATTAAAGAAGCAAATAAAAGAGGTTTATTAATCTTTAGTGCCGGTATTTACAGCAATGTGATTCGACTTCTTATGCCACTGGTTATTACAGATGAGCAGCTGGAAGAGGGTCTTAATATTTTGGAAAATTCAATTGAAGCTGCAGAAGTTGCGTTAAACAATATCACGCATGTATAAATACACAAAAACTTTTTATAGAATGGGGAAAAGAAAATGAGCACACATTTAATGTTGATTAACGGCGAAAGTGTCGACAGCGAAAATAATGAGTTAATTGAAGTAATAAACCCTGCAACAAATCAGGTAATAGGGGTTGTTCCCAAGGGAGGAAAAGCAGAAGCAAAAAAAGCGGCAGACGCGGCATATACCGCATTTAAGGATTGGTCTAATAGGACTGCCGGGGAACGTGGTCAGTTATTAATGAAATGGTTCCAATTAGTTGACCAAAATAGGGAAGAAATCGCAAGGATCATGACAGTTGAACAAGGAAAGCCATTGAAAGAAGCATTAGGTGAAATAGATAATGCGAACAGTTATATTTCCTGGTATGCGGAAGAAGGAAAACGGATTTATGGTGAAACCATTCCTTCCTCCCATCCAAATAAACGGATTCTTATTCAAAAACAGCCGGTAGGTGTAGTTGCGGCAATTACACCGTGGAATTTTCCTGCTTCAATGATTACGCGGAAGGTAGCTCCAGCACTTGCAGCTGGCTGTACTGCTGTTATTAAACCGGCAATGCAAACACCTTTAACTGCGATAAAGCTTGTAGAACTGGCCCATGAAGCAGGGATCCCAAAAGGCGTGTTAAATGTAGTAACGGGAGATTCCAGAGCAATTGGTGATGCATGGCTTCAAGATGAACGTGTTCGCAAACTTACATTTACTGGGTCAACTGAGGTCGGTAAGATGCTAATGAAGGGGGCTGCAGATACCGTAAAGAAGATTTCACTGGAATTAGGCGGTCACGCTCCGTTTATTGTTATGGATGATGCTAATATAGATAAGGCAGTTGCAGATGTTATTGGCTCAAAGTTTAGGAACGCCGGCCAAACATGCATTTGTACGAATCGTATCTATGTTCACGAGTCCATTGAGGAGGAATTTAATGAAAAATTCAGCCAGGCTGTCAAAAAGTTAACGGTTGGAAATGGATTGGCTCAGGGAACAGACGTAGGGCCAATGATTGATTTAAATGCAATTGACAAGGTAAGAGAGCAAATTGATGATGCGATCCTCAAGGGTGGAAAAATCCTTCAGGGGGGAAACAGAGCAAATATTGCCGATGGTTACTATTTTGAGCCAACGATTATAGCAAATGCTGCGGACGAAATGCTTTGTATGAAGGAGGAAACGTTTGGACCGCTTGCTCCAGTTGCAACGTTTAAGACAGAAGAAGAAGTTCTTGAGCGTGCGAATAATACACCATATGGTTTAGCCGCCTACGTCTTTACTGAAAGCCTAAGCAGGGCTATTCGTATCAGTGAAAAACTTGAATATGGAATAGTAGGACTAAATGATGCACTTCCTACCGTTGCCCAAGCACCATTTGGAGGATTTAAGGAAAGCGGTCTGGGGAGAGAAGGCGGTCATTACGGAATTGATGAATATCTTGAAGTGAAATATGTATCAATTGCTTTTTAAAACACCAAAATAAAAATAACATGAAATTGGGCCATTTGATCATCCTATTCGCCCTCTCAAATGAAGTAAGTTTAGTTACTTCATTTGAGAGGTTAGTAGAATTGGAAATCAAGTGGCTCATTTTTTTATTTTAATCCATTACAGCGTCACAATTTTGTAACTTATTTGTAACTTGCCGCTTTTAAGATACAGTTAAAGCTTTGCCAGCTTTTCTTACAAACATTTTAAGGGGGAAAAAGAGTGAAGGTTTTTTCACGAAAAGCAGCTTTATTGTGTTTGCTTATTTTGACAATCGTTTTAGCTAGTGCCTGCGGAACGAACAAAACAACATCAACTCAGAATACTGGGGGAAGTAAAAATACAGCAAACACCCAGCCAATCAAAATAGGGGTCTTGGCTTCAAAGACGGGTGCATTAGAAGCCTATGGTAAACAAACTTTACGCGGCTTTGAACTTGGACTTGATTATGCCACCAATAACACGATGAAGGTTGATGGCAGAAAAATTCAATACATTGTTGAGGATACAGAAACAAAACCAGATGTAGCTGTTCAAAAAGCAACAAAGCTGCTGGAGGAGGATAAAGTTGATTTCCTTGTGGGTTCCTCCAGTTCAGCCGACACACTGGCGGTGATGCCGCTTGCCCAGGAATACAAAAAGATTATGGTAGTTGAGCCAGCTGCAGCAGACAGTATCACTGGTGCTGACTTTAATAAATACATTTTCCATTCCGCACGTAACTCTTCACAAGATGCGGTTGCCGGAGCGGCAGCGATTGCGAAAAAGGGAGTAAAGATTGCCACCCTTGCTCCAGATTACTCCTTTGGCCGAGACGGTGTTGCAGCGTTCAAAGAAGCAGCCCAAAAGCTTGGAGCCAAGATCGTACAAGAAGAATACGCACCGCCGACTGCAACCGACTTCACTTCTAATATCCAAAAAATCATCGATGCCAAGCCAGATTACTTATTTGTTACTTGGGCAGGGGCCAACACGCCATGGAAGCAAATTGCTGACATGAAGGTTCAAGAGAAAGGAATTAAAATTTCTACTGGCGCCCCGGATATTGGTGCATTGTCAACAATGGCACCGCTTGTGGGAATGGAAGGCTTTACGGTTTATTATTACGATCTTCCAAAAAATAAAATCAACGACTGGCTCGTCAGTGAACATAAGAAGAGATTTAATGGCGAGGTTCCGGACCTGTTTACGCCAGGAGGCATGAGTGCTGCTATCTCGATTGTGGAAGCGCTTAAGAAAACAAATGGCGATACCAACGCTGATAAGTTAATCAAAACAATGGAAGGAATGAGCTTTGATACACCAAAAGGAAAAATGACCTATCGCAAGGAAGATCATCAGGCACTGCAATCCTTATATGCGATTAAGCTGGAGAATAAGGCTGGTGTCTCCTATCCGGTTCCTGTCCTTGAAAGGGTATTAACTCCAGAAGAAACAGCACCGCCAATTCGCAATAAAAAGTAAAAGACACTTTGGCGAAAAAAACGTCCAGATCGGCGAAATAATTTAACTTTCCGCGAAATAAATGCTAGTTTTGGCGAAATAAATATTCATTTTGGCGAAATCAAAAAAAGAGGGTTCGGCCGCTAAAGGTCACCCTCTTCATTAACTCTCAAAAAAAGGAGGGTGAACGAAGTTTGCCAGCCCTAATCGAAACAAATGATTTAACGATACATTTTGGCGGCCATACTGCTGTAGATTCGGTTCATTTTTCTGTTCCCGAAAGACACTTTAAATCAATTATTGGACCAAACGGAGCAGGGAAAACGACATTTTTTAATCTCCTTAGCGGCCAATTAACACCATCAAGAGGAAAAATTTATTTACGAGGAAAAGATATCACGAAATTTTCAGCAACAAAAAGAACGAGAGCTGGAATTGGCCGTTCGTTTCAAATTACAAACGTTTTCCCAAATTTAACAGTACTCGAGAATGTCCGTTTGGCAGTTCAATCACAAGCTGGAATCCGCTATCAAATGCTCATCCACCATAAACGTTATCCTCGGTTTGAGGAAAAAGCGATTGAATGGCTGAGACTGGTCTTGCTAGAGGAAAAAAAGGACTTTACTGCCGGCAGTCTTGCTCATGGCGAAAAAAGAAAGCTGGAAATGGCGATGCTTTTAGCCCTTGAAACAGAGGTCTTGCTGCTAGACGAGCCTACTGCAGGCATGTCATTAGAAGAAGTTCCCGCCATTTTAGAGGTAATCCGCAAAATAAAGGAGCAGGGGAATCGGACGATTATTTTAATAGAACACAAAATGGATATGATCCTGGATTTGTCCGATTCGATTATGGTTCTTTTTAATGGAAAATTACTTGCAGATGGGACACCGGAGGAAATTATGAAAAATGAAACTGTTCAGTCTGCCTATTTGGGAGGTCTGTACAATGAGTAGCTTGCTGGAACTTCAAGAGATTGAAACCTATATTGGACAATATCATATTTTACAAGGTGTCAGCTTGAAGGTTAAAAAAGGGGAAGTGACGGTCCTACTCGGACGAAATGGAGTCGGGAAAACAACGACATTGAAAACGATAATGGGGCTGACGCCGGCGGCAAAAGGAACCATTCTCTATAAAGAAGAGATTATCCAGCATCTGCCAACCTTTAAGGTGGCCCAGAAAGGGATTGGCTATGTTCCTGAGGATCAAGGGATATTTGCCGGACTCACGGTTGAAGAAAATATCAAGGTAGCGATCCAAAAAGAAGATGAAGCAACCATGAGCCGAATGGACTGGATTATAAATCTTTTTCCTGATTTAAAGAAATTTTGGAGGAAACAGGGCGGCTACCTAAGCGGCGGACAAAAGCAAATGCTTGCCATCGCCAGGGCTTATGTAAATGATAATGAACTGTTATTAATTGATGAACCAAGTAAGGGCTTAGCACCCATTGTAGTTGAAAAAGTAATGGAATCGATTTTACAAATCAAAGAGAAAACGACTGTCGTTTTAGTGGAACAAAATTTTATGATGGCGAGTACAATCGGAGATTGTTTTTATATTGTTGATGATGGACGAACGGTTATGCAGGGCAGAATGAAGGAATTAAAAGAGGATAACGAGATGAAACGGAAATATCTCGGAATTGCTTAGGAAGGAGGAAAATGGTTGGACCTCTTTATGAACTTAACCATCAATGGTTTAGCGACAGGAATGTTGATCTTTTTATTAGCAGCCGGATTAACGCTTATTTTTGGCTTGATGGATGTTCTTAATTTTGCCCATGGCGGACTTTTTGCCTGGGGAGCTTACAGCGGCATCTGGATTTTTTCGAAGACTGGCAGTTTCATATTTGGTATTGCAGGTGCGATTATCGTTGGGTGTTTAATCGGGATTTTAACCGAAAAATGGATTATCCAGCCTGTTTATGGAAATCACGTCCAACAAATCTTAATTACACTTGGCTTTATGCTTATTTTATCAGAAATGCTTAAAGTAGTTTGGGGACCAAATCAAATCACGGCAGCCCCTCCTGATTATTTAAAAGGGAGTTGGGAATGGGGCGGAGTCATCATCATTAAATATCGGGCATTTATTATTTTCGTAGGGTTGATCGTCTTTGGACTCGTTCAATATTCTCTTAAATATACGAAAATTGGCTTGATTGTTCGGGCGGGAGTCATGAATAAGGATATGGTCCAAGCTCTCGGAATCAATATCAAAAAAGTTTTTATGTTTGTGTTTATGATCGGCTCGGGAATGGCCGCACTTGGCGGTGTCCTCTTTGGTCCCTATTCTGGGGTGATCCATGCTGGTATGGGAATGGATTTTGCCATCCTCGCTTTTATTGTCGTGGTGATTGGCGGGATGGGGAATTTTACTGGTTCTGTTTTGGCAGCCATCCTCGTAGGCTTGTCCAGTTCGTTCATGGCCTATTACCTTCCGGATTTATCGCTTGCCGTTAACATGCTCTTAATGGCAATTGTTCTGATAGTAAAGCCGCAGGGATTATTCGGAGTGAAGGGGTGAGAACGCCATGGGGATCATAAAGCATCGAATAACATTTATTTATATCATCATTGCTGTTTTTCTGTTTCTGCTGCCATTCGTTTATGAATCTAGAAACCTATTTATTTTGTTAACGCAAATTTTTATCTTCTCTATTTTTGCCATGAGCTACGATCTTTTATTAGGCTTTACCGGAATCGTCTCGTTTGGACATGCGATGTTTTTTGGAATCGGGGCTTATTCGATGGGGATTTTTATGAAAAAAATGGAGCCAACTTTATTGTCATTTGCCTTTGCAGTGCTGGCAACCATTGTGTTGACAGGTATTGTTAGTTTTATTGTCGGTTTACTTACTCTCCGTTTAAAAAGCCATTTTTATGCCATGCTGACTTTAGCTTTAGCGGGGTTAATGGCGGTAGCTGCTGAAAAGTGGCGGTCATTAACATTTGGCAATGATGGATTTACGTTTATGATTCCTGAACAATTGATTGACCGCACCAATTATTATCTTCTTTGTCTCATAGTGATGGCCGCTGTATTTATTTTTTTAAAGCTATTCACGAATTCCCCGCTGGGAAAAGTTCTTCAAGCCATCAGGGAAAATGAACAACGAGCTGAGTCGTTGGGGTACCAGGTACTACACTATAAGGTTGCAGCAAGTATTGCAGCAGGAATTCTCGCAGGCTTTGCCGGAATTCTTTATGCAATTTCATTAAGATACGTCAATACAAGTGTTTTTTCGATGGATATCACCTTAGATGCATTATTAATGACCATTATTGGGGGAGTGGGTACACTGGTTGGAGCGATCATTGGCTCCGGATTAATTGAATTTGCACATAATTGGTTAACAGAATTGGCAAAGCAAAATTGGATATTTGAACGCTGGATTATCTTTTTTGGAATTGTCTATATTTTGACCGTTATCTTTTTTCCAAAAGGTATTGTCGGTACATTAAAAACGGTTAAATGGAAACGCAAGAATCATCAAGCCATCAAGAAAAAGGAAAACCTGGCGGGATAGGAGGAATTTTTGAGTGGAATCAAAACAGATCGCCTCCTTCGTAGTTCGGTTTCAACTCGCGGGGGATCAGCGCGAAAAAGGGAAGAAACATTGGAGAATCAAAGTAACACACGTGCAGAAGGATCAGGAACAATTATTTGAGTCAATTGAAGCAGCAATGGCCTATATGAAGGTGAAAGCTGAAAACCCGTGAACTTATCCATTTTATGACAAACTAAGTCATAATCGTGAAGTACACAGAGTACAATCTTAAAAGAAACGATAGCTGATTCGACCGAGATCATACCAGCTTAAACTACTTATTAACCGCTATGACGGAATATTTATCTGAAGAGGTGGAGAAATTGAGATTAAAAGATAAAGTGGCGATTATTACAGGAGCAGCAAATGGATTAGGTCTTGCGGCAGCACGCACTTTTGCAAGGGAAGGGGCAAAGGTGGCCTTAACCGATTTTAATGTGGAACAAGGAAGGCTCCGCGCGAGTGAGTTACGGGAAGAAGGCTATGAAGTTACTTTTTTTCAAGTTAATGTAGCAGATCGTGCAAGCGTTGACAAAATGGTTGAAAGTGTAGCAAATACCTATGGTGGTGTCGATATTATTGTGAATAACGCCGGGATTACCAGGGATGCCATGTTGAAAAAGCTATCCGTTGAAGACTTCCAAAGGGTATTAGACGTAAACCTTACAGGGGTTTTTCATTGTACTCAAGCGGCCCTTCCTTATATGCTCGAGAAGGGCTGGGGAAGGATTATTAGTACATCATCAGTATCGGGTGTTTATGGGAATATTGGTCAAACCAATTATGCTGCTGCAAAAGCAGCGGTTGTGGGCATGACAAAGACATGGGCTAAGGAACTTGGAAGAAAAGGAATCAATGTCAATGCCGTTGCACCTGGATTCATTGAAACAGCGATGGTGGAAAAAGTTCCGGAGAATATTCTGGATGGGATCAGGAAGACGATCCCGCTCGGAAAACTTGGAAAACCAGAGGACATTGCCAATGCCTATTTATTCTTAGCCTCTGAGGAATCAAATTACGTAAACGGAACAGTGCTCCATGTTGATGGCGGGATTATGATGTAGAATAATCGGAAAAGCGGCTGATTTTGAAGCCGCTTTTATTATTTTATCATTAAGAATATTAAACTGTTGCAGAACAGTTCGGCTTATTTATACAAAAAATTAAAAATTAACTATAACAGATTGGGGAGATATTTGATATAATGATATATGTTTATTCCGCTTTAAAGCAGTAAGACCCTTTATATGGCTCTATAGATTGGTATAAGCGGGATTGAAGTTTCACCTTATTCCCAATAGGGGATGTATTTTATTGTCAATCTTGTTTCGAGATATGTATAATACGATTCAAGAACAAATTTTGGACATTCTGCCAGATTCACATTAACTTTCTTAATGGCACAAGGAGGATTTTCCCAATGCACTTGAATACAAAGGAATTAGAAGTGCTCCGCATTATTGAAAAAAACAGCCGAATTGAAGTACAAGACCTAGCAAAAATGACAAGTTTATCCGATGAGGAGATTAGTAGTACCCTGAAAAAATTAGAGGATCTGCGCGTAATTGTCCGCTATTCAACGATCATTAACTGGGCAAAAGTAGATGAACATACAGGGGTAACAGCGATGATTGAGGTAAAAGTTACTCCAAAAAGGGATGTAGGGTTTGAAGAGGTAGCAAAAAGGATTTATCGCTTTAAAGAAGTGGAATCCGTGTATTTAATGTCTGGGGCTTATGATTTAGCCGTATATGTAGAAGCAAGTTCGATGAATGAAATTGCTAAATTCGTCTACGAAAGGCTTTCTGCACTAGATTCAGTTGTATCGACAGCAACACATTTCATCCTGAAAAAATATAAGCATGATGGCACGATTTTTGAAGATACAGACCAAGATAAACGGATTGTGGTGTCACCATGATTAAAACTTCCTATGTATCAAATAAGGTTCAAGAACTAAAGCCTTCTGGAATTAGGCGCTTTTTTGATCTTGCTGCCAACATGGAGGGGGTTATATCCCTTGGTGTAGGTGAGCCTGACTTTGTTACTTCATGGACAATCAGGGAAGCTGCTATTCATTCTCTGGAAGAAGGTTTTACAACCTATACAGCAAATGCGGGAATGATTGAATTGAGAAAAGAGATCTCCCGTTACATGGATAAGCGCTTTAACGTATCATATGATCCTGCGAATCAAATTATCGTAACCGTTGGCGCAAGTCAGGCGTTAGATCTTGCACTTAGAGCGATCTTAAACCCTGGCGAGGAAGTAATTGTTGTTGAGCCTTGCTTTGTTGCATACGCTCCTTTAGTAACGATGGCAGGAGGACATCCTGTTACCGTTCAAACACTTGCGGAAAATGATTTTAAATTGAAACCTGAGCAGTTGGAGGCGGCAATCACACCTAAAACAAAGGCGTTGCTTATTTGTTCTCCAAACAATCCAACAGGAACACAGCTTGGAAAAGCGGATCTTGAGAAAATCGCTGATATCGTTAAAAAGCATGATTTGCTTGTGATTGCCGATGAAATTTATGCTGAACTTTCTTACGATGAGGAGTTTACCTCATTTGCAGCGATCGAAGGACTAATCGAGCGAACCATCCTAATTAATGGGTTTTCGAAAGCTTTTGCGATGACAGGATGGCGCTTAGGCTTCGTTTGTGCTCCTAAGGAAATTTCCGAGGCTATCTATAAAATCCACCAATATGGGATGATGTGCGCTTCAACGATGTCTCAGCATGCCGGCATAGAAGCGTTAAGGAATGGCATGCCAGAAGTTGAAGAAATGAGACAAAGCTACCGAAGCAGAAGAAATTATATAGTCAATTCCTTTAATGAGATTGGCTTGACTTGTCATAATCCTGGTGGTGCTTTCTATGCGTTTCCTTCAATTAAGAGCACTGGCCTGACATCGCAGGATTTTGCTGAAAAACTTCTTCTGGAAGAAAAAGTTGCCGTTGTACCTGGTGATGTTTTTGGAGAAAGTGGAGAAGGACATATCCGCTGTTCGTACGCCTCCTCTTTGGAACAGCTTAAAGAAGCCATCACGAG
>JAUZQA010000529.1 GCA_030705665.1 Bacillota bacterium | reverse complement strand
TGCCGCAGTATTTTCCCTTTCTTGGCTAATTCTTCATTGCGTTGTTTGGTTGTTTTCCTTGCCATTTAGACTCACCTCACTTTATGAATTGGTACTTTTATTGTATCATATTTACGAACGTTTGTCCGCATTTTTAAATGATAATTCATAGAAGCCCCGCCCTAACTCATCACTAAAGTAACGAGTGTGCGGGCGGGGGATTATCAATACAGCTCTATAAAAGTCTCTTTGAATATAAGAATCTTTACGCGATTATACTACAAGGGGCTTAAGAAGTGACCCTCCAATTACAATTAATTTTGACCATCCATTTCTTATTTCATGCCCATTTTGAAAATAGGGATAGCATGTGGTCATTTTCTAACTGGAATGCCTGTGGCAGCGTTGAGGTCCCCTATTCTCCATAACCAAAAAGCCCTTGCGCAGCAAGGGCTTTTCTTTATTTTCTTTTTCTACATAATTTCGTTCGTTTTCTTAGGTAACTCTTATTTAAGAGTTTTTTTCCAATCGTCAGCGAATTTTTCTATCCCTTGATTAGTCAGTGGATGCTTCGCAAGCTGTTCAATGACAGTAAAAGGAATGGTGGCAATATGTGCACCTGCCATAGCGACACGGGTTACATGATCTGGGTGCCGAACAGAAGCTGCGATAATTTGAGTGTCCAAGTTATGGATACGGAATAACTCAGCAATTTTCTCTACCAATAGGACACCATCTTCAGAAATATCATCTAAACGGCCTAAGAATGGAGAAACATATGTAGCACCTGCACGAGCAGCTAATAGTGCTTGGTTTACAGTAAAGATTAGTGTAACGTTTGTTTTAACACCTTTATTTGCTAGATAGCGACACGCTTCCAAACCATCCAAAGTCATAGGAAGTTTAATGGTTACCTTCTTATCTCCCCCATTAATTTTAATCAACTCATCTGCTTGTGCAATCATTTCTTCAGCTGTCACAGCATCTGGAGTTACTTCTGCTGAGACCGATTCAACTTCTGGCACAGCCTGACAAATTTCTGCTATACGATCCTCAAATTTAACTCCTTCTTTAGCAACCAAGGAAGGGTTTGTGGTAACACCAGCTAACACACCAATTCTGTACGCTTTTTTGATGTCCTGAATATTTGCGGTATCAATAAATAATTTCATAACGAATCTCCTCCATTTTTAAAAGTTTAATAGATTTTTTGTTGTTTGAACCACATTTTCTACTGTAAATCCAAATAACTTCATTACTTCAGCACCAGTTCCAGAAGCCCCAAATGTTTCAATTGATAGTACTTTTCCTGCTGCTCCTACATACCTTTCCCAGCCTAGGGAGATTCCCATTTCAAGTGCTAGGCGCTTTGATACAGAAGAAGGCAGAACAAATTCCTTATACTCTTTTGATTGACGATTGAAAAGTTCCCAGCTTGGCATGGCTACTACACGAACCGATATCTCTTCTTTTTCCAATTCAACTTTTGCGTTAACTGCCAAAGATACTTCAGAACCTGTTGCAATTAAAATGACATCAGGATTCTCATTCGTTTGCGTTAAAACATAAGCCCCTTTAGAAAGATTCTCGATATTCGCTTTAGTCTCCTGAAACACCGGCAAGTTTTGACGGGTTAGTATCAAGGCAATCGGACCATCTGTTTGTTTTAATGCATATGCCCAAGCACTCGCTGTTTCATTTGCGTCTGATGGACGAATAACGGTAAGCCCTGGAATGGCACGAAGTGCGGCTATATGCTCGATTGGCTCATGTGTTGGACCATCTTCTCCTACAGCGATCGAATCATGGGTAAATACATAGGTGATTGGTAATTTTTGTAATGCAGCTAATCGAATAGACGGTCTGAGATAATCGTTAAATACAAAGAATGTACTGACAAAAGGCTTTATGCCTCCATGAAGTGCCATACCATTACCCGCAGCTCCCATTGCATGCTCACGAACACCAAAGTACACATTACGTCCACCGAAAGATTCTACTGCATATGCTGCTTCTTCTTTTATATCTGTCATAGTAGAGTGAGAAAGATCAGCACTACCTCCAAAAATAGAAGGAACTGATTTTACAAAGTAATTAATTGCTTCACCACTAGCTACACGAGTCGAAATAGCTTTTCCTGTATCAAAGGTTAAAATATCTTGGGCGTTGATTAAAGCTTCACCAGCAATGGCACGTTCGAGTTCATCTGCTAATTGCGGAAAAGCTTTTCTATAAGACTGGAATAATTCCTTCCATTGATCTTCTAGATTAATCCCTCTTTGTTTTAGCTCCATAAAATGGGCTTTAACTTCTTCCGGTACAAAAAACTCTTCCTCATAATTCCAGCCATACACCTTTTTAGTTGCTACCGCCTCTTCTACCCCGAGCGGATTCCCATGTGCCTTATTTGTTCCAGCAACTTTTGGACTCCCATATCCGATAATGGTTCTAACTTCAATAAGAGTTGGTTGATCCGTATTTTGTTTCGCTATTTCAATTGCCTTTGCAATATCTGTTACATTATTTCCATCTTCCACACGTAAATATTGCCAATGAGCGGATTCAGTTCGTTTTTTAATATCTTCTGAAAAAGAAAGGTTTAATGAACCGTCCAGAGAGATGTCATTGGAGTCATATAAAGCAATTAGTTTTCCCAGTTTCATATGACCGGCCATAGACATAGCCTCATAAGAGATGCCTTCCATTAAATCTCCATCACCAACTAAAGTATATGTATAATGATCGATTACAGGAAATTCATCTTGGTTAAACTTCGCAGCTAAATGGGCTTCTGCCATTGCCATCCCTACTGCATTCGCAATCCCTTGTCCTAAAGGACCAGTTGTGGCTTCTACCCCATCCGTATGACCAAATTCCGGATGCCCTGGTGTTTTGCTCCTTAGCTTTCGAAAACTTTTCAAATCTTCTAAAGAAACATCGTACCCTGCTAGATGAAGCATGCTGTATAACAAACTAGAGCCATGTCCTGCAGAAAGAACAAATCGATCGCGGTTAAACCATTTTGCGTTTTCAGGATTATGTTGTAAATGGTTAGCCCAAAGTGCATATGTCATTGGGGCGGCTCCCATAGGAAGGCCCGGATGGCCAGAATTAGCTCGATTGATAGCGTCAATGGATAAAGTTCGAATTGTATTAACAGCTAATGTTTCAATGTTACGATTCATCGAATTATTTCCTCCTCACATAATTAATATCCTTAAATTCTCTTAAAAAAG